>SKQC01000472.1 GCA_007119175.1 Myxococcales bacterium
CCACCACGACCACCACTAGAGGCCAACGTCGACGCCGAAATTCGGCTTCAGCGATCACTTCGGAGTCGTCGCCGCCGTACTCCAACTGACCCAGCGTCGGCTCGGAGTCCACCTCCGGTTGAATATCCTGGGGACCCGTATCAAAGCGGTCGTCTTGAAGTTGCACATCGCGCTCGGGCGTTTTCTCAGACACCGGACTCGTCTGCGATGACGCCCTATGCCGCGGTGGCGGCGTTGGCCGTCGCCTGCGACTGCTACTGTCGCCACTGCCGCGGCCGGCATCGGAATCGCGCTTAGGCGGTGGACTCGTCCCTTTAAATTGCTCGTCTGTGCCTTCGCGCTCTCGTCGTGCCGAGCCGGTGCCACTCTCAAGCTCCTTCGGAGTTGCCGCCGGCGCTGACGACTCCGAGGGTCCCGGTCGCTTAATCGGCGTCGGTGCCACTTTGCGCGACGAATCGCGGGGCAGTGGACTCTGTGAGGGCCCACTTCCCGGCGGTGAGGGATGTGCCTGTGGGGCGCTGTCCCCGGTCGATGGTGCGGGCCGAAAGCTGGGTTCCGTATTCGTCCGCGCCTTCGGCCGCGACGTCTCCTTTCGCTCGCTCTGAGAGCTCGAATCGCTCTGATTTTTGCCGGAGAGATCGGCGATAGATGCCACGACCTGAAAGATCGGCGAGAACTCGCCCACTTCGGCGAGCTTCTTCCAGGACCTTCCCGTGCGGGAGATCTCGTCTTGCTCCCCGATTTTTCCGTCCATGATCCACTGATGAAGCGTGTCGAAGCCCGTAAAATACAGCACGTCATCGGCGTCGATACGCCGCACCATCCACCGACGATCACTCTCGTCGCGCGCCCCGGAGCCCGTTTTTAGGCGAAATAGGTGATCGCACTGACTGCATTTTAGCGTCAGCGATGCTCGACGGACCTGCTGGTCGTCGAGTTCGTAAAGTGTATCGCACTGAGGACAGGAAACATCCATCTATTCACCGCCCTCACTCCTCTTCTTCCTCTTCCCCCTGGTCATCTTCTTCCTCTTCCCCCTGGTCATCTTCTTCCTCTTCTTCTCCCTGATCATCGTCATCACTCTCCTCGGCAGCAGCCTCTTCGGCGCGAAGTTCTTCGGCGCGAAGCTCTTCGGCGCGAAGCTCTTCGGCGCGTTCCCGAAGCTCCTCTGCTTCCTCGTCTTCGCCGAGTTCGGTATGGACTTCCGCTTTCATCTCGTAGACCTGAATTCGCTCCGGATCCATCGCTCTCGCGCGCTCGATGCGTTCCAGTGCCGAGGCCAGACGGTTGGACTCCATATCCCCGCGGGCGCTCTCTAAAAGGCGGTTTACTTCCCGATTTCTCCGCGCCTCCGAATCATCTTCACCCTCGACAACCTCGAGCTCCTCGTCATCGTCGACGATAAATTCCTCAACCGGCTGAGCCTCCTCCTCGGTCGCTTCTTCGTCGATAAGATCGATGACGCCGAGCAGTTGAAGAGCCAGGACCACGGCCGCTGCTCCCAGCAAAACAAAGGCTCCCCACAGCACACCGTTGAGCAGAGCACTATCGCGAGATGGGGGCTGAAATTTCTCGCCGGGATTGATCTTCTCCTTGCTCGGCGGACCTGGCTCCGGGGCGCCGCCGGGGCCGGGCGGCTCGGGCCCCACATTGACGCCAGGCGTGGACGCGGTTCGAAATGGCGAATGCCCGCCACCGCCAGGCCCTGATGAGGGAGGCGGAAGCGGTCCCGAGCCACTCTGGGAGGGCGAGCGTCCCGGCACAGACCCGGCTCCGCCGCCTCCTGGCAACGAGGGATTTTGACCCGTCGAAAACGGTTGTTGTCCGGCCTGCGAACCGGCTCCCGAGGGAGCTGCCCCGGGCGACGACTGCGATGGAGAATCGGGAAGGGTAGATTGCTCTCCCGTCGAAGCCATCTGTTGCTGACCGCCACTGCCGGGGGCCGATGTCTGCTGAATTTGTGGGAAATCGCCGAGGGGGAAAAACTGGTCTCCATCGGTGGACAATTTGTAGCCGTCGAGATCGTCTCGGCTACTCAACCAATTCTTCAAGCTCTCATTGTCGGCGAATTCGTATGTCAGACCGAAATTCGTCTCCAATTTCCACGGTCCGTCGTGATTGGGGTCGGCTCCGCCGGTCCCACCGGCGGCGGGGCCAGACGGCGCAGGTCCGGGGCCAGACGGCGCAGGTCCGGGGCCAGACGGCGCTGCTCCGGGGCCAGACGGCGCCGGTCCGGGGCCAGACGGCGGCCCAGACGGTCCTCCACCGGGTCCAGACGGCGCTTGGCCGCGGCCAGACGGCGGCCCAGACGGTCCTCCACCGGGTCCAGACGGCGATGCTCCTGGATTCGGTTTATTTTGACCACCGGCAGGTGTCGAGCTAAATCGCGTCGACGGACTCGATCCCGGTCCTCCGGCGGATGGGCCTCCTGGAGGAGGATTATTCGGTGGGCCTCCCGGCGAATTGCTGGGAGACTGCGAAAATCCGGGAGTAGACGGCGGGGAGTCCGGCCCCGGAGAATTCGGTGGCGGCGTCGGCGTATTCGGCACCGACGCGCGTTGTTGGTGCTCCGGCATCGGCACGTCATCGAGCATCGACGGTGGAGTGACCTCGGTGGCCGATTTATCGCCGTCGTCGATCGGCGGTGCCGAATCGGCCTGGCCACGTACATTGCCCAGGCTTTTTTCGACGATATCGCTGGATAGCTGTTCGGTTTTCAGATCGTCTTCCTGGGGAACGGAAGCCGCCTCTCTCGCTTCTTTGGCCGCCATCGCCGCGCGCAGAGCGCCCAGGGGATTGTCGATTTCGGTGGTCTGATCTTGAGGAATATCCTGTCCCTCAAAGAGATTGTCAAAATCCGGCAATTCCGTGCCCGACATCACTTCCGTTTTCGCCACTTCCTCATCGCCCTCTTCACCGGATTGCATGGTGTTGAGCAATTCTTTCATATTGGGACGCTGCGCTACCGAGGTTTTCTCGCCCGGCTCAAGCTGCTCGCTCGGCTCGGGGGCCGGCTCTGGATAGACGACAAATGCATGAGAGCATTCTGGACACCGAATCTTTCCCCCGGATGCGGGAATATTCGCGTCGTTAACGCGATATCGTTTTGAACAGCTTGGACACTGGACAATCATTCCGAAGTCTGCTCCAGATAGGACACGAGAGGGCACCGACGACATTGGCCTGAACGGTGGCATTTCGCCATGTTCTTGTTTGTCCACAAGGACTTCCAAGGTGCCGCGTCGTCATCGGCACGCACTGGCGCGCATTAAAACACACCCACTGCGGGGGTGCAAGAGTTCCGCCCTATATCTCTTCCTTCGTCGTGACGACATATCATGGTCTCAACATCGAATTCTCCACGCCCTGACCGGGCCACTCAATGGCCCCGGCGCGGCGCCTTTCGCCTCCGGTGTCCCATCGGCGTTGAACAGACCCTGATCGAGGAGTATTTGCGGGCTCGCTGGCAGCTCATCGAAGAAGAGCTCGCCGGCGACGACCTGCGTCGAATCGTCGAGGCCGATGGTGAATTGGCCGGCGCTTTGGCGATGGCCCGAGGCTCTGTCGAAAAGTCGCCTCCCTACCTTCGGAGCCATTCCGAGGGGCGATGGGTTCTAAAAACGGGGACGCACCTCGACCCTCGTCTGCAGCGGCGATATGAGCCGGCAAAATACGAGCAGCTGATGGATCTTGTCGGCCCGGTCTTCGGCATTGTGACGTCCCGACGCCTAAATTTGTGTGGCTACGCGGCGGTCGTGATCTTGTCGCGACACCCGGAGTTTTCACCGGCCCTTGGACCGGCGGCCTTTGTCCAGCAGGTCGAAGCCGGCGCCATCGACGAGCCGCTATTGAGCGCCCACCTTCGCTACGGAGCGCAAGTTGTGGCTCTGTCCTCCGCCTCCAAAGGGGCGATGGCCATCGTCTGCAGATCCTCATAAAAAACCCCGGCGCTCAAGATGCGCCGGGGCGACGAAGCGACTGGCCAGAACGACCAATCAGTTCATGGTCATCTCGACCAACGTTAGAACCTCGGCGTGATCACCGGGGAGTTCGATGGACAGGACCAGAAGAATCGCGACCACGAAGGCATAAATTGCCAGGGCCTCAATCAGGGCCAGGGCAATGATAAACGGGGTAAAGATCTTGCCCGCTGCCCCCGGATTACGAGCGATTCCGCCCAGCGCTGCACCAGCTCCGCTTCCCATTCCGATTCCGCAACCGGCAGCGGCGATGCCGATACTGAGTCCAGCGCCGATGGCGATCCAGCCGAAGGTAGTAAAGATATTGTCCGCTGCGCCGATATCGGCCGCAAAGGCCACGGTGCTCCACAGGGCGATAACCAAAAAGGTGCTCAAAAATACGAGGGTCTTTTTCTTCTTCATGAGACTACTTCCTCCTGTTAAATGCGCGTCGCGTCGCCTCGACGACGGTCTGCACGGTGATGTCGGATACCGAAGTACGTTGTCGTACGTCTATGTCGTATCCCGTGATGAACAAATTGGTGACGTTCGTCTAGTGATCGTCGTGGGCCACGGCGAGGCCGATATACACGCTGGCCAGCAGGCAGAAAATCAATGACTGAATGATGCAGACCAGCAAGCCGAGAAACAAAAAGGGAACCGGCAATAAGAAGGGGACGGTCATTATATCTGCGGCGATATCGCCGAAGATCGCCAACACCAGATGATCGCCGGTCATATTCCCCGTCAGACGCACGGAAAGGCTAATGGGGCGAAAGGCGTGACTGACCAACTCGATGATAAATATCAGCGGTGCCAGATATAACACCGGCCCCATAAAATGCTTGATATAGCCGATGCCCTGGTCCATGAATCCACCGGCGTTGTAGACCAAAAAGACCACGATCGCACAGGCCAAGCCTGTATTCAGGTTTGACGTTGGGTGATACAGCCCGGGGACCAGCCCCATGACATTGCCGAAGAAGATAAAACAGCCCAGCGCAGCGATGAGCGGAAAATATTTTTTTGCCTCTTTTTCCCCCATCATCTCCGACATCATATTGATAATGGCGTCGAAGATGGCCTCGAAAAACCCGGCCACCGTTAATTTCCCATCCGGCACCAGGGCCGTTTCCTTATCGCGATATTTTCGTCGGGCGATCAGAGCCAGGACGCCCAATAAGACGACGAGCACCCCCGTAAATACCACGTGGGTGATGCCGACGCTGCCCGCCGGATCGAGGAGGGGGTTTCCGAAGATGTCGTTCCACCCCTGCTCACCTTCGATATATTCGCGTTCGGCGAAGGCGGGAAAAAAATCAATGAACGTAAAATCTGCCATGGACTACGAACTCTCTGTGTCGTCGGCGTTATCCCGCTCAGTGAACTGGCCGCGATTTGTAATCATCTGCCAGGCCAAGGCGGGAAGGATGGTTTTAAAGCCGAGCACGAAGGCAACGGCGTGAGCATTAAAAAGCACGAGTGCAACAAAAACCGCAAATAGCAGGGCGAATAACTTCAAGACCAGGGCGGCGCCCCACAGTGGGTTTCGCCGCGCTTCGTCGATCACACCGCGGATCATGCGCTCCACGATAAACGCAGTCAGCCTTAAGCTGGTGGCACCGACGACGGTGCCGGCGACCAGGGAGAGGCCAAAGCGCAGGTCGATGATAAGACCCGTGACAAGCGCCAGCGCAGCGCCAATAAGCAGCATGCGCCAGAACAGACCGTCTACGAAACTGCGGTCGATGGTGGTCATGATTCTTCACCGTCGAGCAGGTAGCGTCGGCTCACCAGATAGATATGCCATCCGGCGGCGACCATTGCCAGACCAAGGCAGACGAGTAAACCAACCGGCGAGCTGTCATAGCGCGCATCGAGGCGAGTGCCAATAAAGACACCGGCCAATACGAAGCCGACAAACTCGAATCCCAAACCTGCGGCAGCGCCGACCTTTATCCAGCTTGGCCTCGACGTTGAGACCTCAGCTTCGTCGTCGCCTTCGCCGCCCGGGTCGTGCATTTAAGCCACCTCGCGATGGCCGCCGGGCGCAGTCGATATAAAGGCTTTATCAGCCTCCGTTCGACGACGGGCGCCCCGCTTTAACACACCGATTTGAGTCCCGTCAACCACTTCGATTCACCCTTCGTCCGCCCCTTCTTCACCGCTGTCAGCAGTGGTGGGCGAAGCCTGCGAGGAGGCCTCGTCACCGTCGTCTGATGGCTCGCTCTCATCGCTTTGCTCAGCGGCCGATTCTGCGCCCTCTTCGACCTCTGCAGAGGGCTCCTCGCCTTCTCCTTCTTCTTCCTCTTCCGGTTCCAGAGCGGCGATGGAGACCACCTTCTCGTCGTCGGCGAGGCCCATCACGGTCACGCCCTGGGTATTTCGCCCGTAGGTCGAGATTTGATGGACCCGGGTTCGCAGAATCTGGCCCTTGTCGGAGACCACGAGCAATTCGTGCTCGTCGTCGACGACTCGCACCCCGACCAGGTCGCCGTTGCGGTCGTTGGTCTTGATGGTCAGCACCCCTTTTCCACCGCGTCCCTGGGTGGGATATTCGTCGATGGTGGTGCGCTTTCCATATCCCTGCTCGGTGATGGTCAAGATCGTCGAGGTCTCGTCGTCGGCGCCAATGACATCCATGCCGATCAACTCGTCGCCCTCTCGAAAGCGCATCCCGAAGACCCCGGCGGCGACCCGTCCCATGGGTCGCACATCGCTTTCGTGAAAGCAGATGGACTGGCCGTGAGAGCTGGCTAAAAAGACGCGGTCGTCACCCTCGGTGACCCTCACACTCATCAGCTCGTCGTCGTCGGTCTTAAAGCCCAGTGCGATAATTCCGCCGGAATGGACGTTTTTATAGTCCATTAGCTTCGTCTTTTTGATGACCCCGCGGCGGGTGGCGGTGACGATATTTTTTCCCTCCTCAAACTCTTCGAAGGGCAAGATGGCCTTGATTTTCTCCTCTTTTTCGATGGGCAGCAGGTTGATCACCGCTTTTCCGCGCGTCGTGCGCGAGCCCCGGGGCAATTCGTGGACCATCAATTTGTAAACTTTGCCCACCGAGGTAAAGATCAACAAATTGGTGTGGGTGGAGGCGACGAACATATCGGTGACGAAATCCTCGTCTTTCGTCCCCATTCCGCGCTTTCCGCGCCCTCCACGGTGTTGAGCCCGGTACTCGCTCAGGGGAGTGCGCTTGATATAGCCATGATGGCTCAGGGTGACCACCATGTCCTCTTCGGCGATCAGATCGAGCTTCGATAGCTCCGTGACGTCGTGCAAAATCTCGGTGCGCCGCTCATTTCCGTATTGCTCGCGGACTTCCTCGAGTTCCTCGACGATCACGCTCATCAGCTTCGTCTCATCAGCCAGAATTCCCCGCAATCGCTCAATCTCGGCGCGCACTTCGGCCAATTCGGTGAGGATCTTTTCGCGCTCCAATCCCGTCAACTTCTGCAGCCGCATCCTCAAGATGGCGTTGGCCTGAGCCTCGCTCAACTCGAAGGTGTCCATCAATCCCACGCGGGCCTCGTTCGGCGAGTCGCTGGCCCGGATAAGGGCGATGACCTCGTCGAGATTATCCAGCGCAATCTCCAGGCCCTCTAAGATATGGGCGCGCTCCTCATTTTTGCGCAGATCGTGAAGGGTTCGCCGGGTGACCACGTCGCGGCGAAAGTCGATGAAGTGATTGAGCACCTCTTTCAGCGCCATCACCCGGGGCTGGCCGTGGACGATGGCCAGCATGATGATCCCGAACGACGACTGCATGGCCGTCATCTTGTACAGATTGTTGAGGAGCACCTCGGGGATGACGTCGCGGCGCAATTCAACGACGATTCGCATCCCATCGCGATCGGACTCGTCGCGCAGATCGGTGACGCCGTCGAGGCGTTTGTCGCGGACGAGGCCGGCGATCTTTTCGATGAGCCGAGCCTTATTGACCTGGTAGGGAAGCTCGGTGACGATAATCGCGCTTTTTCCGGTCTTTTCGTCGTGTTCGATATCGGCACGGGCCCGCATCTTAATGATGCCCCGGCCCTTGCCATAGGCTTTTCTCAGTCCCTCGGCACCATACATGATCCCCGAGGTCGGAAAGTCCGGCCCCGGGATATGTTCCATCAGCCCATCGAGGTCCAGATCGGGATCGTCGATCAGGGCCAGCACGCCGCTGATGACCTCGTTTAAGTTATGGGGCGGGATATTGGTCGACATGCCGACGGCAATTCCCGACGAGCCGTTGACCAATAAATTGGGAATCCGCGTCGGCAATACCGACGGTTCCTCGATGGTATCGTCGTAGTTGGGAACCCAGTCGACGGTATCCTTGTCGATATCGGCGAGTAATTCCTGAGAGACGCGCGCCATGCGCACCTCGGTATACCGCATTGCCGCGGCCGGATCGCCGTCGACGCTGCCGAAATTGCCCTGCCCATCCACAAGGGGGACCCGCATATTGAATCCCTGAGCGAGCCGCACCAGGGCGTCGTAGACAGCGCTGTCACCGTGGGGGTGGTATTTACCGATCACATCGCCGACGACGCGAGCCGACTTTTTATACGCCGTATTCCAGCGATTACCCAATTCGCGCTGGGCAAATAAAATCCGCCGATGCACCGGCTTTAAGCCGTCGCGCACATCCGGCAGGGCCCGTCCGATGATCACGCTCATGGCGTAATCCATGTAGGACTGGCGGATTTCCTCTTCGATATTGATGGGAATGATATCGACCGTATCGGTCATGGTGGATCCTTTTTAATGCTGTGATTCGAACTGCGGGATCGCGCGCGCACGGGCGTCCCATCATTGAAATTCGCGGAACCGTAACAAGAGCCAACGGCTCACACAAGCGACGTGACCGCTCGACGATAGCGGTTACCGTTTATGGTTATAGTTAGGACGCCGTCGCCGGGTGCGGCCTGTTGAAGGAAGGGGTGTATTTTAGTCTGAGTAGATTTTTCCGATAAAAACGAATTAATTTGAAACTTTTGCCCCCCTGGCGGCTTCTAAACTAATGAGAAGGGAAGAATAGTCCCTGGAAGAGGACAAATCACCGGCCCGTCTTTGGGCGGCCGGGCGATAGTCTCAGCGCCGACCGTGCTTAGTCTCACCGTCGACACTCTTCCGGGAACCACATAAAGACATCCACGAAAGGAGTCAGTCCATGCTACGACTCAACGAATTTAACCGCAGCGAGAACCCAGAAGTCGAGGGGTTCGAGGATATCGCGCTACAACATCTCGACGAGCTATACGCCACGGCGCTCCGATATACCAAAAAGGAAAAGGATGCCGAGGATTTGGTACAGGAGACCTTTATCAAGGCCTATACCAACTGGGATCGCTTTGAGAAGGGGACCAATTGTCGAGCCTGGTTGTTCACCATTTTGCGAAATACGTTCATCAACAAATATCGGCGAAAGAAAAAAGAACGGGAGATCCTCAATTCCGATGATCTGCGCCCGATCGAGCAAAATTTCTTCAGCCGAGAGAAGACAGACTTCTACGACAGCCCGGAAAAGGAGACGTTTCACAAAACGTTTACTCCCGCTGTCCAGGAGGCTCTAAAATCGATGTCCGACGAATTTCGCACGGTGGTCATCCTGGCTGACCTCAACGATTTTTCCTACAAGGAGATCGCCCACATCCTCGATTGCCCGGTCGGCACGGTGATGAGCCGACTATTTCGGGGTCGTAAAATCATGCGCGAAAAGCTGGTGCATACGGCCTACGAACGGGGAATCATCCGCGATATGGAGCCCTTTTTGCACGAGGAATCAAACCGAACCCGGCGCTCAGTGCGAAAGGAAAAATACAACGCCGTACAGGACGGCGACGACGTCGACGCCGCTTCCTAAACGGCGGTGGAGGGCGCAAAAAACGAGAAATCGTTTAACTCTGATCGGCCAACGAGCGCCACCGGGCAGCACGCGAGGTGTGGTTGCGGCGATGTTTTTTCATCTCCGCCACAAATACAGGCACCACGTCGGGGTCGAATTGCGATCCCGAACAATTGACGATCTCGCGCATCGCCACCTCGTGGGATAAAGCCCGTCGGTAGGCCCGATGCGACGTCATCGCATCATAGGTATCGGCCACGGCGAGGATCCGTGCCATCAACGGCACGTCCTCACCGGCCAATCCCTGCGGATACCCCCCGCCATCCCACCGCTCGTGATGGTGATAAACGCCGGGGATCAGGGGATGGAGAAATTCGATGGGCTCTAAAATCCACTTTCCGCGTGTGGTGTGACTTTTGAACATCTCGAATTCCGACTCCGTCAAGGGGCCGGCTTTATTGAGTTCTTCAAAGCGAATGCCGAGCTTGCCGATATCGTGCATCAGCGCGCTGTCGGCGATCCGCTCCACCTGCTGACGCGGCAATCCCATCCCCTCGGCAATCATCCTCGCATACTGACTGACCCGCTCGGAATGACCGCGGGTATAGGGGTCTTTATCCTCTAAAATATTGGCCAACGCCTGGATGGTCTGCTTAAAGGTATGCTGCAGATCTTCGTAGAGCCGCGAATTTTCCATCGCCGCCGCCGCCCGGTCGGTCAGAATGGACAATAGCTTTCGCTTGCTCTCGCGAAATAGGCGCCGCGGAGGAAGCCTCAGCACAATTACCACGCCCAAAATGGCGTCCTCACCGCGCAGCGGCATACAGAGCAGCGAAAAGGGCTGATCGCCGGCTTTCGGCAGGTCTTCCGGGCCCAGTATCCGGGCCGGTCCGTCGACGTAATTCGCAAAGAGATTGGGCGTGGCTGCCGCATCGATGACATCCCCCGCATCATCGGGGGCATCGGGATCGATCCAGCGGCGCACCGGCTGAAAATCCTCGGCGCCCTCACAGAGCCATAACGTCACGGCGTCGGCCTCCGATCGGGTCCCCATCGTATCGACGAGCACATCGTAGATATGCTCCCGGGTAAGCCGAGCGCTCATCTTTTCGCTGGCATCGTAGAGATCGACGAGTTCTTTTAGCTCCACATTCTCCGCTTCCAGACGCCGCTTCTCGAGTCCCCGCTCGATGACCCGGACGACTTCCGGGACCTTAAATGGCTTTAGCAAATAGTCATAGGCACCGGCCTTCATCGCCTCGATCGCCGTCTCCACGGTGCCGTAGCCGGTCATCATGATCGATACCGCTCGTGGACAGCGAACGCAGAGGACGCGGAGTAATTCCAGCCCGTTCATCCCCGGCATCTCCAGGTCAAGGAGCACCACCTCCGGGCGCACCTCGTCGAGCCGTTCCAGAGCCTCTTCGGCATCGCCGACGGCGGTGACCA
>SKQC01000263.1 GCA_007119175.1 Myxococcales bacterium
AGTGCTTACTTACTTATGGTCGCTCGGGCCCATTTGTCAACGAAAGCCCCCCTTGCTTCGGGCCAATTTTAGTCCGAATATTCCTCGGCAGATAGCGGAATCGTCGCCGACGTGCGCTCAGGGTCGTTGCTGCTCAGATTGATGGCGCCGCTGTGATCTTCGCCGTCATCGGGGCGATACCACACCGAAAAACTATAGGTCTCCAGTGACTCCAGCGTGATCTCCGGCCGGGGAATATTCTGCCCCGTCTCGAATGCGTCGGCGCTGATGGGATTGAGTCGCAGATCGGTTATCTCCAGCTCCTCGGCACCGATATTGGAGAGGACGAACGTCGCCTCTTCCTCATCGCCGGGACCGACGGTCGCTGAAAAATCATAGCGGACCGGATCGATCTGAATGGTCGGTTCATCAAATTCGACCCTCAGTGAATCCGAATTGTCGCCATTTTCGTCGGAACCGCAGGCGACAACCATCGCCGACAAGACCAGCAAGAATGCACCGAAGACCGCACCTTTTACCAAATTTTTTTGTGTCATCATCTCGCTCACCCGACCAAAGGTCACTCAATATAATGCCGAGAGCAGATATTGATGGTGCTCCATACAGCCCACTTCAACTCACGGCGTGCCAATACAGGTCCACATAGCAAATCTGACCGGTTTATTCGAGACGCTGCTCTGGCTGCCCCCTCATACGCTGCTCTACGCCTACCCCTATTTCGACAACGCAGGCTGCATGAGCCTACGGGGTCGGCGGGGAGGGTTGATGTGGCGCCGGAGACCGGTCACCGGCACTCTCTTCAACATCAAAGCTACCCGGTTCTGCCGACGAATCTTCGCAGCCGCTATTGAGTGCAACAGCTACAATCGTGGCAGCGAGGATAAAAATTAAAGGCGATTTAAGTGTACTGACCATTCTCTTTTCCCGTATCAATACGATCGTGGCAATCACCGTCGATCATGCCAACAAAGGTCAGAAAGGAAGACGAATGAGAGTTCTCGAAACCTGCGTATACGCCCGCGATATCGGGGCGGCGCGAGATTTTTACGTAGAGGTGATGGGGCTTAAATGTTTTGTCTTCAAGCCACCTCGCCAGGCATTTTTTGACGCCGGTGACGGGGTATTTTTGGTCTTCAACCCCGACGAAACGCGTGGAGACGAAAAACTTCCGCCCCACGGGGCCGACGGATCAGGCCATGTCTGTTTTCGCATCGGCGCCGACGAGATCGATGACTGGCGAACGACTTTCGAGGAGGCCGGACTCGAGGTCCACGAGGCGACGTGGCCGAAGGGCGAAAGCCTCTACGTCTACGACCCGGCGGGAAATCTCGTGGAGGTCGCACCGGCGACGATCTGGGGAAAGTAGTTAGTTTCCGGACGGGAACTCGTTAAGGGCGGCTCAATCTCTCATATAGGGCCAGCGATCGAGATAAACCGCCAATTTTGGCGTTATCGTTTTTTCGGTGCTCTCCTTATGATAGCTTCGTGTCCCGGTGACAGAGTACTCGGGGTGTTGGTCAATGCGATATTAATGGTTATGGTTAATTGACATACCGAATCAAAAACATGCTTGGTGCGGATTTGTTGCGATGAGCCAGTATTGTCCCAAATGCGGACAGGGATACGACGACGACGACGTCACGTGTTCCGACGACGGAGAAACGCTGCGCCAGATAGGCGACGGCGAAGACCGCCGTCTGGGTCAGTTGATCCACGATCGATTTCGCCTCGTCGATGTCCTCGGAAGCGGGGGCGCTGGCGTGGTATATCGAGCCATTCAGCGGCCTATCGGGCGCGAGGTGGCGGTTAAGATTCTCTCCGAGACCAACCGAGATAAAAACGGCTCCGAATACGAGCGCTTCTTTCGCGAAGCCCAGTTGGCCTCCTCGCTTCGCCATCCCAATATCGTCAGCCCTGTCGATTTCGGTGAAGATTCGGAATACGGCGTCGTCTACTTCGCCATGGAGTATGTCGAGGGAATCGATCTCCACGATCTCCTCAACGGAAACCGGGTCACCGTTCCCCTGGCACTCGAGATTTTATACCAGACCTGTGGTGCCCTCACCGACGCCCACGACAAGGGAATCATCCACCGCGATCTCAAACCGGGCAACGTACGACTGACAGTCGTCTCCGACGGCTCGCTTCAGGTCAAGATTCTCGATCTGGGCATTGCCCGGCCCATCGAGACTCAGCAGGATATCACCCGCACGGGCAATATCACGGGAACAATGTCCTATATCCCGCCGGAATATGTCCTCGAGGGAGACCTGGGCGGCCACTCCGATCTCTATTCGATGGGCATCGTCTTTTTCGAGATGCTGACCGGCCAAAAGCCATTTTCCGGAAACCATCTCCAGATTTTATTCCACCACGTCTCGACGCCGGCCCCGAAAATAAGTGATCGGCTCCCCGAGGAAGCAGAATTGCCGGCAGAGTTGGCCGACGATATCGAGGACTTTTTCCAGTCTTTGGCCGAAAAAAAACCGGCCCAACGCTTCGAGAACGCCCGGGAGGTTCGCACAAAAATCGACGAACTTCGCCTCGAACATAATATCGAGGAGGTCACCGTTGAAAATCATTCCGGGCCCGCCACAGTGGAGACTTTCGAGTCCTGGCTGGCCGACGCAGAGGAGGTCAACGACGATCCTCAATCGATGCCCTCCGACGTCATCGCCAATCTGATGGAAGCCGGTGCCGAGATGGTCACCGATGGGTCGGGCGGCGGAAAGGCACGGGTTCATCTTCCGACACCGCCCCCGCTTCCGGCAGATAAAGTCAATGCGGAGGTAGCGAAAAGAACAGCCGATGCCGATCTCGACGAGGTAGATGTCGAAGAGCTCGACGAGGTGGAGCTCGATGAGCTCGACGAGGTAGATGTCGAAGAGCTCGACGAGGTGGAACTCGATGAGCTCGACGAGGTAGATGTCGATGAGCTCGACGAGGTAGATGTCGATGAGCTCGACGAGGTAGACGTCGAAGAATTCGACGAGACGGAGGCCGAATTCTTCGACGATCCCCCCCTGGCCTTTGAAGAACAACAAACCGGGTTTCAACGACATTACGCCACCGCCGCCGCCATCGGAATCTGCGCGGTAGTCCTGGTGGGCCTGGGAACGCTGTTGGCCCTGGGAGACAACTCAGAGGAAGAGCTAAATTCACCAGTTGCGAATTCTGCGCCTTCCGAAGATGATGCTCTCGGCAATTCCGCCGATAAGTCGACAGCCGAGGAGCGCTCCCGAGAAGATGACGCCGAAGCAGCCCCAGCGGAGCCCGACCGCTTCGCCGACGGCTCGCCACCTGATGCAGATGAGATGGAAGTTGCTCCCGACGAACTCGATGATGAAGAGCCCGACGAAGTAGCAGACGAAGAGGACCTGAGCGAGGCCTTTCGCGAGGCGTCGGTCGGTGGCGAACGGGAAGACGATGAGGAGTCTGCTGCGGAGGAAACCTCACAGCCCCGCCGCCCATCGCCGGCAACGGCGAGCCAAGAGGCCGACGAAGAAGAGGAAGAAGAAGAAACGGACGAATTTCAACAATTGCTCGACAGAGCTGGTACACTGTGAATCACCTCCCAAAACGACATCGACCACATCCTGTGACGTCCAAAATTGGGCTCGCGTTAATCATGTTCTGCACGTTTTTCTGCTTTTTCATTCCCACCGCCCTTGCCGAAGAAGATCCCGACGACGGAGATCTTGAAACTGTGACAGAAACCGACGACGCTGAGTCAGCCGACGACGCTGAGTCAGCCGACGACGCTGAGTCAGCCGACGACGCTGAATCAGCCGACGACGCTGAGTCAGCCGACGACGCTGAATCAGCCGACGACGCTGAATCAGCCGACGAGGTGGCGGAGGCGACATCGCCGATGACCACCGCCGACGTGGTCGCCGACGACCGCTCTAAAGAACCGGCCCGTGGCGATCTCAATGATGAAGAGGCTGCCGAATTTTCGAGGTTGATGAATTCGGCGCTGGAGGCCGAAGAAGAGGAGCGCTACGAAGAGGCGCAGCAAGACTTCGTGCGCGCCTACTCCATTTTTCCCCACTCCAATATCCTTCTGAGTGTGGCGCGCGTCTCCGACCGCGCCGACGATCACGACACGGCCAAAGAGGGCTATCAAAACTTTTTGGAACGACAGCCCGATTATCAAAACCGCGCTCAAATCGAGCAGCGCATCGATGAATTGGAGAAAGAAGCCAAGCCGGACGAAGTCGAAGAGGTCGACGATCAAGGGCTGATCGCCGATCTCGATCCATCTACGCTCGGCTGGGTCGGTATCGGAGCTACGACCGTCGGGCTGGTGAGCATGTTCGCCGGCGGTCGCGTCGCCTCCTCCGTGGACAGCGACTTCGACCGACTGGAACAACACCGCGCTGACGGAAACGCCACCGAATACGCCTTGTTGGCCAGCGATATCGACAGCAAGCAATCACGCGGAAAATTTCTGCTCTACGGCGGCCTTGGATTGACTCTAGCCGGCGCCGGACTAGCGACCTACGATCTCTTCTTTCGCGATCAGCCATCTGCCGATTCGGGAGTCGAAAACGGTGATATCTCACGGCTGAGCGTCGAGCCCCTGGGCCGAAACGGCGCAGCCCTGAGGTGGAGCGCGACATTTTGAGAACCGCGATCAATGAGTGACATCTTAAGTGTTGGATGAGGCGATGAGACCACGCAAGGCTCAAAACAGAGTGATTCTTTCGGCGTTCATGCTGTGGATTGCCGTCACTGCCATGCTCGCCGTCGGATGCAACGCCCTGCACCGCGATGTCGAGCCCATGGCCGGTGACGATGTGGGGCCCTTAGAAGATGTCGACGCCATCGAAGATACCAATGGTGAGGAATGTATTCCGGGGGGCGTCTGCGGTCCCTGTGATGAGGGCGAGGAAACCTGCAGCGCCACAAATCAATTGCAATGCGAAGGGGCGGTAGAACTCAGCTCTGATCCTGAAAATTGCGGTCAATGCGGCAATCAGTGCAGCACGCAGATCGCCGACACCTCCGTCAGCTGCGATGCGGGAAATTGCGTCGTCGAATGCGACGACCCCGATCAATCCTTCTGTGAGGACGAAGGAATCTGCGTCGATCTCGATACCGACATCGACCACTGTGGCGAATGCGACAACGCCTGCCCAACCGATGGCGACGGCGTCGAATCGGCCCTCTGCGACGACAGCGAATGCACCATAGAATGTACCGATCCGGAGGCCACGTTTTGCCCCGAAGTCGAGGCCTGCGTCGATCTCGACACCGATGACAACCACTGTGGCCAATGTGGCATAAGCTGCTCGCCGGGTCAGTGTTGTTCCAACGGTTTTTGTGTCGGCGGCGGAAATTGCTAAACCGCGCCGTTGACCTCCCCGTGAAGTACCTATGGAAAATATCCTCGACTCGACGCTGTTGACGATCGCCGTCATCCTCACCTTCGCCACTCTGCTGGCTCTCGTTCGCTCCCAGAAGCGCGACCGATGTGTGACTCATTTCGACGACTACCATGTCACGCTGGCTGAGAAAGATGGCTATGTAAACTGGGGGCTGCTCAACGTTCGCACCACCGGTCTGGAACTGACATACCCGCAGGCGATGCGTTCAAAAAAGGGGTTCTGGAAGCAGAGCTTTTTATTTTATAAAGAGCAATACGAGGCGATGGACGCTGTCTACCGGTGCACAGCGGGCCTATCCGAGGACAAGCTCGCCAAGCGCGAGCGCTATCTAAAGCGCACCTCAAAGCCAGGCTTATTGCGCCGTCTATATCGCCATCTGCGAAATTGGGTGGGCATGATCCGCGACGCTCTGGTGCAGGCGGTCACCGTTTTGGTCGGTGTCGCCAAGTCTCAATCCCAGCCGTCGGCGGCCGTCCTCGCCCAGGACGAAGAGCGGGTCACCACCTTGTCTGACGAACTGATCGGTCACGCCGGAAACGCCTACGATCCCCTGTTGGAGAAGCACCTATTTACCCGGGTCGTCATCGACGTCACCCGCCAGGGAGAGGTGCATAAATATTGTGGTTATCTGGCCGATTACACCTCGGACTTTCTGGAGATCATCGACGCTCAGGTCAATGCCGACGAACACCATTTCGAACGCAAGACATTCACCGCCGACGAGGCCCCGGTCGATGATGTGGACATTCGTATTGACGAGAATTTATTGGCCATCGAAAACCGGGCCGGGCGGATGTTGCTGCTTCACGAGTTGCTGAGCGATGACGCGGTGATCCCCGTCGACGCCGTGATTCCCGACGGGTTCAGCGCTCAGCTTCGACTGGGCACCGAGATCGACACGGAGACCCTGGAGATCGTGGTCGCCACACCGAACCGCGTCGATATGCTGGTGCCCCGATCGCGGGCCATCGTCCGCCATGGCATCAGCGGACTGAGTCGCGAGGAATTAGAAGAGGCGCCACAGACATTTTTCGATGAAAATCTCAATCCTTTTCGCCGCTCCTGAACCATTGATTGCCCGGCATTGCCGAGATGTGCCTTGCAGTAGACTGTGATTAGGTTGTGCACATCGGCGCAGCGCAATCTGAATTTCGATACCAGTATGTGGCTCAAAAGAAGGGGGACGTCATGGCGAGGACGACTTTGATCGGTGGCGGTCAGGGGACTGACGACCGATGGCGAGGACAGATCTTGGACGACCGTTATCTGGTGGCAAAGCCGCTGGGCGCTGGAGCGTCGGCAACGGTGTATCGCGGCGAGTCATTGTCGACTCGCCGCCAGGTGGCGATCAAAATCGTCGCCACCCGCGGTGTTCGCGGAAATAGCGCCACGATCGTCGCCCGCTTGCAACGCGAGATCGCCGCCGTCAGTCGACTCCACAACCCGCATATCGTCTCTATCTACGACGTGCTGGAAGTCGACGGGGGATTTGTCGCCGTGGTCATGGAATTGGTCACCGGAATCACCCTGCAGCAACTCGTCGAACGTCAGGGGCCGCTGAGCCCGGTGCGGGCCTGCCGGATCGCCCGCCAGATCGCCAACGGACTCGCCGAGGCCCACGAAGCGAAGATGATCCACCGCGATCTGAAGCCGGAAAATCTGATGCTCGGCCGCCTGCCTGACGGCGGCGACTTTTTGCATATCTTAGATTTCGGCATCGTTCATCTACACGGCGACGCCACTGCGGCGATCACTCAGGGATTTATCGGCACGCCCCTTTATGCCAGCCCGGAACAATTTCAAAACCAGGCCATCGACCTTCGAAGCGATATCTACAGTCTGGGGGCGGTTCTTTATTTTCTGGTGGCCGGTCGCCCACCGTTTCAATCGGATAGTACCTATGATCTGTATATGCAGCACATCAACGAGGAGCCTCCGCGGCTGCAGGCGACGAGTAACGGGCAACCATTGCCGGAGCGCCTCGACGAGCTGGTAGACCAGATGCTGGCCAAGACACCGGAGGAGCGGCCAGAGAGTCTGTGGCAGGTCATCGAGGCGCTCGATCATGTGATCATCGGAGCCTGTCATCGCCGTCCATCGCCCCAGTCCACTCCCGACAGTACAGAGGGGGTCGACAGCGATGCCCCGACGGCCTCCACACCGCGCCTGCCTTGCAGGGGGGAGCTCCACCAGACACAAGTCAGTCTATCGAGCACGGGGGCCTTTGTGGTTCTCGCCGACGGAGACGACCAACTTTTGCACTTTGCATCGGCCGACGCCTCTGCCCGCAGGCTATATCCGGCGACGACCAGTCCCATTGCGTCTCTGGCGTTATGTAAAAATAGCCTTCTCATCGGCCATGACAACGGAGTGGTCTCGCTGTCCACCCTCGACAGCGAACAGCCGCAAGTTGTCTTTCGGGCCCCCCACCGAAAAGCCATCACCGCCGTCGATATCGCGGACAATAGCCGGTGGATGGCCTTCGCCACCGTCCAGGGTCGAGTCTTTGTCCGCCGACCGGGATATACCGACGACATCTTATGGGGCGATTACCGGGACGGCCCACCACCGACCTCCATGGCACTGAATCCGACCCAAGGAAGCCTCGCCGTCGCTCGCAGCAGCGGCAATATCGACATCTTCAAAGTGACCGATTCCTTTCGCTTTATATGCTCCCTGACCCTCGCCACCCCGGCTCGCGCCATCGCCCTGTCGCCCGACGGCTATCTCTTGACCGTGGTGAGCATCGACGGCACAGCCACCATCTTTGAGATTCTCACTAAAAAGCCGGTGGCCAGGCTGGCGCTGGACGAAGTGAAGATGCTCACCGTCGCCGACTCGGAGAGCGGCTCTCCGGTGGTATTGGCCGCCGTAAACAAGAGATTACGGCAATTCCCACTGGAAAACCTCCCTCATTTCGCCCCCTCACCGAAAAGTAATCCATGACTGGAAATGGGAAAAATGGGGCCGACAATGCTGGCGCCACCTCGCAAGCCAATGGGTCGACAGGTGACGATGAGGCCAATGGGTCGACAGGTGACGATGAGGCGAAAGACACAGCGGACAGCTCCCGGATTCACTGGTGGCTGGCACTGGTGACATTTACGGTCGGTCTGGTACTCAGCCTGGCCAGTTATAGCTGGCTGGTGGGAGCGGAGCGGGCGCTGGTGGAGAGCCAATTTCAGCGCGACGCCGGAATCTTAACCCAGATTGTACAGGCCGATCTGGCCGACACCTTGAGTTTTACTCAATCTCTGATGGGAGTGTTTGAGGGTGTCGAACCGGTGGAGCGCGAGGAATTTGCATCCGTCGCAGAAACCGTCGCCCTCGAGAAGCCGCGAATCGAATCCGCTCACTGGGCTCCCCGCGTCGACGACGATGAACGCCAGACTCACGAGAACCGTGGCACACGTCAATTAGATGCTGATTACGAAATTGTCGAACTGACTTCGGAGGGCACGTTTGTGCGCGCCGATGAGCGGGAAAAATACTTTCCCTCATATTTTGTGGCCACACGGGAGGTCGCCTCCTGGGCTCATGGCTTCGACTGGGGGACAAAGCCACGGGTTCGTCAGGCAATGCAGCAGGTGCGCGACCAGGCCGAGCCGGTCTTCGTTGGCCCCCTGCAGATCTTGCCGCGACCACTACAAGACGTCTTTCCGCGCTATTTTGTCGTGATAGCACCGATCTATACTCCGGAGATGGCCACGGAGACGCTCTCCCAGCGGCGAGAGGCGCTGCAGGGATATGTGATCGTGGTCTCCCAGATGACCACCCCTTTGCCGGGTGAGCTCGTCGATGCGGCACCAATTCCCTTTCCAGCTCTCGATCTCTATCTCGTCGAATATCCGCCCGACGACCCTCCACGGGTACTCCATGAGGCACTCTCCGAATTCAGCATCGGTGCCTGGCGCCGAGACGAAGTAGAGGAGGAAGGCCAATTATTATTCGCTCATACCATCGATATAGGCCAGCGCCCCTGGACGGTTCATGTGGTCTCCACACCGGAATATATCGACCGCCGCCGCTCCGTGGCGCCACTGATCTTATTGATCGTCGGACTCATCGCCTCTCTGGGCATCGGCGGCTTCGTCTTCGCCATCGCCGGACAGACCGCCCGAACCCGACAGATCGTCAAAAGGCGCACCAATGCCCTGGTTGACGCCCGTGAGGACGCCGAAGAAGCGACGCGAGCCAAAAGCGAATTTCTTGCCAATATGAGCCACGAGATTCGCACCCCGATGAACGGAGTTTTGGGGATGCTTGAGTTGCTCGCCAATACCGATCTGCGAACCAACCAGCAAGAATATGTTCGGCTGGCCAACGAGTCCGCCCAGAGCCTGTTGGAGCTGATCAACGATATCCTCGATTTTTCAAAGATCGAGGCCCGCAGCCTGCAACTCAACCGAATTCCCTTCAATCTCGGCGACGCCATCAGTGAAACCCTGCAATCTCTGTCGCTGCGTGCCATTGAAAAAGGCGATATCGACCTCGTTTACCATCTCGACGAGGAGATCCCCTACTACCTCGTCGGCGACCCCGATCGGCTGCGCCAGGTCATCATCAATCTGGTTGGAAATGCCATCAAATTTACTGATGAGGGCGAAATCTGCGTTCTCGCCGACGCCCAGGACCAGAGCGACGACGAGATCATCCTTCGGTTTTCGATCTCCGATACCGGCGAGGGAATTCCACCGGATAAACAAGATCTGATCTTCGAGGCTTTCCGCCAGGCCGACGCCTCGGCAACTCGCTCGCACGGCGGCACCGGACTGGGCCTGACAATTGCCTCCCAATTAGTAGATCTGATGGGGGGGCGAATCTGGCTGGAGAGCGAGGAGGGCGAGGGAAGCACATTTTATTTTACGGCCAGATTCGGGATCAGCGAAGAGACTCGCAAGGAATTTCCAGAGCGCCTAAATCAACTTCAGGGTGTTTCCGTTTTGGCCGTCGACGACAATCCAACCAGTCGTAAATTGCTAAAAGACATGCTCACCAACTGGGGAATGGATCCCACCGTGGTCGCCGGAGGCGAGCAGACATTGGCGGCCATAAAGCACGCCGAAGAAAAAGGCGACCCCTATCAGATCGTGTTACTCGATCTGGATATGCCAAAGATGACCGGCATCGAATTAGCGCGTGAGATTCGCCAACGGGAGCGCTGGCGAGATATCCCCCTGATTTTGCTTCCCTCCGGTGGAATCTCCCTCGATCCGGAGGAACTGACTCAACTGGGAATCTTTCGGCAGATGCTAAAACCGATCCGCCCCTCCTCATTGGTAGATGCCATGAGTCGAGCCCTCGATTTATTGAAACCGAGCTTCGAAGCAAAACCACAGGGTGAATCGAGAACACACCTGCGAATTCTTCTCGCCGAAGACAATCCGGTCAATCAGCGGGTGACCCGGGAGTTATTGGAACGGCGCGGGCATCAGGTCGTCGTCGCCCACGACGGTGGACAGGCGGTCAATATCATTGAGAGTGATTCAGATTTTGACCTGATCCTCATGGATATTCAGATGCCCCAGATGGACGGCTACGAAGCCACGGCAGCGATCCGCAATCGAGAGGAGACGACGCAAGACCATATTCCCATCGTCGCCCTGACCGCTCATGCCATGAAAGGCGACCGGGAGCGCGCCCTGCAGGCGGGGATGGACAACTATCTGGCCAAGCCGATCACGTCGGACAAACTCTACGAGATGATCGACCGCGTCACGATGGCAGAGGAATAGTTTTTTAAAAAAATCCGCAAGATCTGGATCTCATCGTCGACAATAGAGTCAGGAATGCACTTATCCCTGACTACGGAGATCTGCGATGGCAAATCGAATCGACGGCGGTGGCGCACAA
>SKQC01000197.1 GCA_007119175.1 Myxococcales bacterium
CTTTTCCTAGTGCTCGAAGCATGGGTCAGTACTCCAGAAGCTCGGACATCCCCAGCGTGGTCTGGGTGGTGAATGTCTCGGTGTCACCGCGAGGGCCCGAGGGCGGCAGGGTCATGGTGATTCGAATGCGGGTCGGCAACCTGCCGGCAAATTGTCGGCTCGTCGTATCCCACTCGCTGACCCATCTTCCCTGAGCGATTTCGCGCTCCGTACCCAGCTCCGGTTCTCCGGCATCCCAGTATTCGAAATTCAGATTTTCCACTTCCGGAATCATCGTATGGACCGAGCCACCCCGGGTCAGATCATCATCGAAATTGGTATTCATCCGACGGCGAAGACGGGTGACGACCTCGCCGAGTTCGTTGGTATGGGTATCTAAAAAATACCCGATCTGTGCGTGATGGCTGGCCTTTTCTCCCTCTAGGGTGCGCACATGACCGAAGGCCGTAAAATCAAGGTGTTCACCTCGACCGATCATTCCGAATTGAACCGGTTCATCGAATCCCGGACCGGTTTGATCGAGTTCGTCGTCTGTGTCGTCGTATAAGACTTCTTCTCCGCGGATGACCTCGCCGCCGTGATCGGGGCCGGCCAGATAGGTCATGCTGATCTCATTGGCCATGCGATTCATCGACAGGCGGACCATGCGATAGCGATCATGGCGCTCTGAGACGACCTCCTCGGTCTTGAACATCTGATTGATCGACGTCCAGGTGATGACGGTCAACGTCGCCAGGATAGTGATCGCCAACAACACCTCGACGAGCGTAAAGCCACGGGCCCGCCGAGCCCTCCGGATTTGATATAACGACAGATGGCGCCTTCTCATCGGCCTCCCCTGTCCTCGACCCCGAAATCACCGTCGTCGTCGAGAAAACTGTCGTCAAAATCGTCGGGAACGCCGAACATTTCGAATTCACCCTCCATCTGGTTGACCACATAATGGGTGACCTCAAGGGGCTGTTCGCGGCCGGCGAAGTCGAAATATACGGTGAGAATAATCCGCCGGACCCGCTCTCCGACCTGATTGACGAATTCCGGAAGCTGAGCCATCAACAGGGGCAACATGGCGCTAAAAGCCGGGTTTCCGCCCAGCGCTCCGCCGTCGGCTTCCATGCCGCCGAAGAGCTGCTGGTTGACCTGCCCCATAAAGCGCTCTTTGGCGTCCGGCGGAATCTCCACCGGCTCCACTCTGGCCTCCCAGCGCACGTCGGGACGTCCTTCGTCGCGGAAATTGCCGGAATACGTCCGGTCGGCATCGCTAAATCCCTCGTCCAAAATCAGGTATTCGAGATCGACCATTTTGCTGCGGGCCAGCAGGCTGGCCTGGGTCAATTGCGCCGAATACACCGATTGCTGGCCGCTATGAGCGACGGTTCCCATCAATACGGTAAAGGCCGTGGCCAAAATCGCCAGCGCCAACAATACCTCGATAAGTGAAAACCCCCGCCCTCGTCGAAGAATTCGTTTTTTATCCATCGAATTCCTCCTCTCCGAAATCCTCGGGAACCTCATACTCGCCGCTATAGGTGCGAATTCGACCGGTCAACGGCTCGGTCACCAGCGTGAACCGGGCGTCCGTGGAGGGATCGTGAAATACGATATGAGCCTGCTGCTGGAGGCCATTTGGGAAAAAATGGATCGCCACCCGGCCATCTCGCACCGCCCGGGGCCGGCTCTCAGTGCGCACTGTCTCAAAGACAATCCCGTTATCCAGCGTTCGCGGTTCGATGACCGATTCCTCGGCGCGCTGAAAGCCAGTGCGGCGGCTGATGCCAAAGGGGTCATCCTCCTCCTCGCTAAATAGACCGCGGCGCTCGGCTTCGCGCTCCAGCTCCATCTGCCGAGCCTCCTCGGGAAGCAGCCCCTCGTCGAAGGCCGACTGCGCCTCCTCGTCGGAGTCGTCAATGACCACGTCGGAATCGGTCACCTCCGTATAATAGGAGTTTTCATCGAGATCGATGATGAGCCGATATTGCCGGTTATTTAGCGCCGCCTGGTTGTAGGTGTACTGGGCGGCCGTCGAAAAGCGCATCGCCTCGTCCTTGAGCTGCCCGTGGGTGATCAATCCCACCATGAAGACGCTACCGCCGGCGAGCATGGCCAGGATAAATGTGACCACCATCAACTCGATGAGCGTAATGCCACGGGCATTGGCGAGGCTCTGCAGCCCCGTCGCTTCTCCCCGGCATTTCCGTGGCTCAACCATCGATTGCCCTGTCTTCAAGGTCGCGGCTCTGCCGTCGCCGCGCCGGGTCAGTCACTTGCGTGGACGTCCATCTCCGTGCCTTCGACGCCGTCGGCGCCGGGGCTGAAGATCTCGAAGTCTCGATCACTATGACGTTGATAGACATAGTCGTTACCCCAGGGATCCTGCGGGATCTCCTCGGTCAGCGGTGAGTTGCCCTCAGTCAGTTGCTCCAATCGATCCGGGATCTGGCTCGGCGTGGTGGTCATATAATAGGTCTCGACCATCTGCTCGAGCTGGTTGATCTCCATGCGCGCCGTCCGTTCATTGGCCGTATCGAGGGCGCCGAAGACGAAATAGCCGACCACGCCGGCCACGGAGGCCATAATGGTGATCACGATCATGATCTCGACGAGCGTCATACCGTGGGGCCGTGCCAGTGTCGCTGTGCTGCGTTTCATTTTCATCATCTCTTTCGCTCCTGTTGCCTGGTTAGGGGTACTTCGTGATTGTCGCTCCAATCCTTCGACGTTCTACATAATGGTCTGATTCATCTGCAAAATGGGCCACATGACGGCAAAGACGATCACCGCCACCGCAAAGCCCAGCACCATAATCATGATCGGCCCCAAAAGCTGGGTCATCGTCTGCACCTGCAGATCGGTCTGCTTCTGGTAGCTGATGGAGATATTCTCCAGCATCTCCTCCAATTGCCCCGATCGCTCACCGGTGGCGATCATGTGGGTGACCATCGGTGGAAATTCGCCAGATCGCTGCAGTGGACCGGCGATGCTCTCCCCC
>SKQC01000485.1 GCA_007119175.1 Myxococcales bacterium
AAGCCAACGGTCGGAATTGAACCGACGACCTGCTCTTTACGAGAGAGCTGCTCTACCCCTGAGCTACGTTGGCATGTGGCGGATGGCTTTTTTTTGCTCACCCGGTGCGACGCATTTAGGTATCGGAGTTGGTGGAGGTCGTCAAGGCGGGGTTTTCAAGTGGGCGAGCGAGTGCGATGATGGGGCGGCTTTGGAATCCCAATTTCGTTTAAGGCAGCAGGAGTTGCGCAGATGAAGTCGAGAAGTGGCCGGTGGGCGTGGGTTGGTGCGATCGCATTTTTGGTAGTGGCGAGTTTCGCCGTGTCTTCGACCGCCGTCGCCCAGCAGGGAGCAGACGAGATAGGGGTCGGTGGAATCGATGCCCAGACTTTCCGGCCCGCCGTCGGGCCCGGCTCGATCGTGATGACCGAAGGGGCCGATACATCGCCGGACAGGCAGCCTCATGCCGGCTTATTTGTCGATTTTTTAAGCGATCCACTGGTGTTGCGCCACGATGACGATTCACTGCAACCGGTGGTCAATCACCAGCTCAACGCCCAGTTGATCGTCGGTATGGGACTCTTCGACCGCTTTCATTTTGAGCTGGGAATTCCCTTCGTGGCCATCAATGACGGCGAGTATATGGGGCAGGCATTTGATACCGGGGGAGCCGGTGACCTTTTTGCGCGCGCCAAGGCGACCATTTTTTCCAGCGCCGACGATCCGGTGGGGCTCGGCGTGATGCTCGATCTCACGGCGCCGACGGGAGATAGCGATCTGTATCGCGGCTCGCCACAGCCAACGGCGACCCCGTCGGTGGTGGCCGATACGCGTTTTGAGACGCCGGCCGGCGAAGTGCTGATGGCGACCAATCTGGGCATGCGACTGCAGGGAACGCAGACCGTGCACAATCTGGAGGTAGGACCTCAATTTATCTACGGCGCCGGTATTGGCGTTGAGGTAGTACCCCATATTCTTCAGCTCGGCATCGACGCTCGAGGTGCGGCAACCCTCAATGATCCGGCCCGCCAGAAGAGCCCGCTGGAGCTTCTCGGCAAAGCCGAGGTTCGCGTCTCGCAGGCGATCCTGGTCAATGCCGGCGGCGGTGGTGGAGTGGTCGGTGGCGTTGGAAGCCCGAAGTGGCGAGCCTTCGCCGGCGTGAGCTATCGCCCCCTGGATCTGTCGGGGATGATGCCGGAAATTGAACCCACCGAAGAGGTCACGGAGGTCGAGGAACCAACGTGCCCGCCGGAGCCCGACGGATTTGCGGGCCCCTATGACGAAGAGGGATGTGCCATCACACCGGAGACATTTGCCGGATGTGACGACCTCGACCCCGACTGGGAGGGAGCGGTCGACGAATGGGGATGCCCGCTACTGGACAGCGACGGCGACGGCTTTTTGGTCTGGGAAGACAGTTGTCCCTTTGAGCCGATCGTATTTATCGGTGTTGAAAACGACGACGGGTGTCCGAATTACGATGTCGCCGGCGACGGGGTTCCCAATATTCAAGATCACTGCCCGCTGGAGCCCGGGTTGCGCACCAACGACGGGTGCCCACCGGAAGAAGACGAGGAGTTGGCGGCTCGCGTCGATGACGAAATCGAGATCGAAAAGCGGGTCCATTTCGAGAGCAATAAGGCGATCATCAAAGAGGAATCCTATCCGCTTCTCGACGAGGTGGCGCTGCTTTTGCGCAACGAGTCGGATATTCGGTTTGTGGAGATCGCCGGTCATACGGACGCCCGCGGCGAAGCCGATTATAATATGATGCTCTCCGAGGAGCGGGCGCGAGCGGTGAGGGAGTTTTTGATCGAGCGCGGCGGTATTCGCGCCGCCCGGCTGGCGGCTGAGGGCTACGGATCATCGGAGCCGATTATCGATGAGGATACGGACGAAGCTCACGCCGAAAATAGGCGCGTCGAATTTCACATTGTCGACGACGAGGAATAACGCCTCATCGGTAGTCTCGGCTCTCCAGGGTGGAGTCGAGGTTCATAAACCACTCATGCTCGCGCAATTCATCGCATTGATAGGGACGCTCGACGGTTTCACCGTCGTCGTCTTCGACTTCCTTCGTCGGTTTAGTTCCGTCGTCACGTCGGCAGGTTCCAGCGTCGCAATCAGTACCCAGGGGACAATCGGGGTGGCGATACATCCAATATAGCTGCAGGTCGGCTTCCTCGATATCGTTTTCGTCGTCGCGAATGGCCTCCGGTTTTAGAGGACGAAAACGGGTATTGACCAAAACGCGACCTCGACGCCCGGAGGAGTCGATCTCAGTGCGGGTAATTCGATAGTCCAAAATATCGAGTAATTCGGGGTCGACGAGAAATAGATCCTCGATAGCGCGGCCGATATCTACGCGATCTTGCTCCAACTCGTGGTGATACAGCGCTGAGGAGTGAAAGTCCTTAAACTGGATATCCTCCATAAATTGATTGGACAGATCCTGCAGATGAGCCCGATCGGGATTGAAGGGATCGGTCATATAGATATATCCGCCGGCGAAAAGCAGAGGAATGACGACGAGGGTGGCGATTGTAGTTTTTCGCATCGGTCGTAACTCCGGGAGAGCGAAGAGGCGAGCGCTCACTGTAGCGATCTAGGCAGTCAGGCGGCAAGCATCACCGAGACCTGTGGTTGGCAACCAATCTTGAAATTGTCCCGCGATTTCTCTACAAGATGCCGATCTGAGGAGTGGATCAACGACGGCGATTGGGGCCGCCATATTACAGCGGACAACAGGGATTCGAGCATGAGATCGATATTGGGAAAATGGGTAGCTATTGGATTATTGAGCATCGCCGCGTGGGCGCTGGGAGCCTGTGGTGACGAGACCGGTGGTGAGGTCGATACGAGTTGTACGAGCGATGACCAATGTCCCACGGACTATATCTGCGACGTAGACGAAGGCGTCTGCATCATCGATGTCGATGATGAGAACCAGAATCAGAACCAGAATCAGAACCAGAATCAGAACCAGAATCAGAACCAGAATCA
>SKQC01000492.1 GCA_007119175.1 Myxococcales bacterium
CAGCGCCGCCCGACCAAATAGGCCATCGCGGCAGTCCAGATTGACAGGCGTCAATTACTGCAAATATCGGGTGCCGACGTTCCCTGAATTATCGATCGCCAGCACAGTGTATGAAACGAGCCGCCGCAGTTCCATATTTTCAATCGGCGCTACTCAAAGCTGATATTGAGGCGCTCACTGCGTGCCAATTGGCGCTCGCGGCGCAGGGCGTATCGGGAGATGGCCTGTTTGTGGGGTTGTGAGATGCGGCAAAACTCAAAAGCCGTCCCTGCGCGCTCGCCTCCGGCGTCGACGCGAAGCACCTGGCCGACGGCCAGGATCTCCGGTGTCTGAATGGAGGGGATTTTGATGCGTATCGCCGCGTGATCGCCGACGCTCCATTCGTGGTTGACCTCGTCGGCCGGAATCCACAATCCCTGGTTGTTGAGCTCGACCCAGCGACTGCTCAAATCCGTCTCGTTTTGCCGGTCCATCAACCGATGAACCTCGGTCAACTGCTGGCGCAACGCCCGGATTTCGTTGAGAACAAAGACCATCTCGCGACTCAGGTCTTCGGCATGATCGCGCCAGTCGACGGCGTCATGCATCACGCCCTCCGACTCAATGACCGCCGTATCGAGAATACGGGCCTGGTAGGCCTGCAGCTCGTCCTTTTCAATCGGCTCTACGGAGCAGGGCAACCGACTCCTGACGCGCACCGAGCTGCGTCGATCGCGTCCCTTTAATTCCGTCGTCTTTGCCGGTTCTCGTTTGGCCATATTTCTGCTCCTAAGACAATTGTTAGGTGTTCAAACTCGTGGACCCGATCGGCTGTTATGATCTCCGATTCGAGGCACCGCGTCAGGGATTAAATCGGACCGTCGAGGTCTCACCGGGATGGATATCTACCTGCCGGGGGTCGACGCTGAGATCGGAGTCCGGGAGAAATACCCGGACCTCGTAACTGCCGGCATCCAGGGGGTGTCCGATGAGAACGGTCCCCCCATCCTCTACCATATTACCGTCGACGTAAATACGCGCCGAGTCGGCATCGACTCGCACGTTGAGTCGTCCCTGTTGTTCTTCCTCGCCGATGCCCCAGATATCGAGGCCATCGCCCGCCTCTTCTGCCGCCTGTGGCTCCGGTGCACTGCCCCCGCCGCCACTGGGCTGCAACTGCTGCGAGGAGCTTCCACCTGTGCTGCCCCCTCCACTTCCGCTGCTGGTGGTACTTCCGCTCGAAGTCTCCCTGGGCTGTGGCCGGGGGCGCGGTCGGGGACGTGGCCGCGGCCGCGCCGCCACCTCCTCCTCTTCTTCTTCCACCTCAAATTCAAAGGAGAGCTCCCGGACCCGGTCGTCACCCTCCCTCCAGGTCACCTCTTTGCTCTGAGTGTCATCCTCCGTGTGTCGAGCCTCGATCTCGTGCGTCAACTCGCGTTCCAGCCCCATCACCGTCACCGGGGAAGCTCCCTGGAGTTCGCCATCGAGATAAACTTCGATCCCTTCAGGCTCGGTGTCCACACGAACAACGCCGCCCAACGGCTCCAGTCGGATGACCCGCGGGGTCATATCCACCTCGGCGACGATACTGAGTTCTTTGCCGCTATATCCGTCCCTTTCAAAGCGCAGCACATACTGCTCGCCGGCCTCCAGCGAGGTCAGCGACAGCGGCGTCTGGCCTTCGAATTCCCCATTTAGATAGACCCGAGCATTGGCAGGTGTGGTCGAAACCGGAAGGGTGATGCCGTCGGAGGACTCATCGTGTTCCTGCTCGTCGGCGATACTGGCATGCCAGTCCTCCTCGTCGTCGGTGGACTCGGGTCCCCAGAACAGCCAGGCCGACAGCCCGAGTAACACCACGGCGAAAGCGGCCAGGCCGGCTCCGACGGCATGAGGACTGCGACGAAATACGCGATCAAAACGGGTAACGATTCCCGTGGTTATCCGCTGTTGGATCGTCTGATTCGGCGCCGTTGCGCCGAGTTGATCGGTGCCACTGGTCTGCAAATAGGCCGGCGGCGGGTCGCCATCATTTTGGTTGGAGGAAGCCTCGTCGCGACCGGGGTTCGGCGAGGGGTTTCGTCCCTGTGGCATCGGCCGGGACTCAGGCGCCGGTGCCGGTGATTGATAGCCCCCATTTCGCGGCTCGTCGAACGATGGCTCCGGAGATTGCCCCACCGACTGGGGGTTCGGCCCGCGCCCGGTGGCCATGGAGTCTCGCTGCACCGGCCCACCGGAGTTTTCCCCCTGACCCGAGCCCTGGCCGCCCTCCCAGCCGAGCATACTCGTGCGGGCGTCGGCCTCGAGGTCGTCGGTGGATCGCCCGGCGCCCTCAGAGTCTCGCAAAAAGACCTGTGTGGCGTCGTCTTCAAACTCATCGGACACGTCACCGGTGTCATAGATCAGGCTGTGCTCGCTGGAGGTATATTGGTCGGCTCCCAGAGCTTGGAAATCGGCGCCCTGCGTCTCCTCGGGGAGATGAGTCGCTGTATAATTACGCACCAGTTGAGCGAGCTCGCCATGCTGAAAAAATGGAAGCTCTTCCCCGGCGAATTCCTGAAGGGCCTGCTTCATATCGCGAGCACTGCGAAAACGCCGCTCTACATTGCGCATCAAGGCCCGTTCGATAATGGCCGACATCCGCCTTGGTAGTTGGGGCAATATCTCGCTGATGGGCGGAAATTTTGCCATCCTCACATTGCGCAGCAATTCGCCGTCAGGCACCTTTTCAAAGGGATGCTCACCGGTGAGAATCTCATATAGCACCATCCCCAGCGCGTATACGTCGGAGCGAGGATCGACGCGGTTTCCGTGCGCCTGCTCGGGACTCATATAATAAAATTTGCCTTTGATGACGCCGGCCCGGGTATGCTGGGCGCGCATCCGCGCTTTGGCGATTCCGAAGTCGACGAGTTTTACGTCTCCGTCGACACTGAGCATGATATTCTGAGGCGATACGTCTCGGTGAACGATATCTAATGGGCGTCCATCAGGGCCCATCTTCGAATGGGCATAATGCAATGCGGCCGCCGCCTCGGCGGCGACGTAGACCAATCCCTCCAGGGGAAGCCGACGATTTTGACTGACCGCGCACTCGGCGAGATCCTTTAAGTCGAGGCCGTTGATATACTCCATGACGATGAAATACTGGCCGTCGATGCGCTCTAAGTCGAAAACCTCACCAATATTGGGATGACTCAACTGGACGGCCAGCTTCGCCTCGTCGACCAACATGGTCACGAAGTCCTGATCCTCTGAAAATTGGCGATGCAGCCGTTTGATGGCCACAATGCGCTCATAGCCGTCGTGCCCCTCGACACGGGCTTTGAAAATTTCGGCCATCCCCCCGGCAGCCAGTCTTTCCAGAAGCGTGTACTTGCCAAATTTTTTACCAGTTTTTATCATGTCCGCATCATGTCCGGGTCAAAGTCAGGCCCCGCTATTGTGACGTATTTGGTGTCGTTAGACCACCCGTTTCCCGTGCAGGGCCGATGATTTCCTTTGGTCACACCGCCCGACAATCGGCGTTATCATTCAACGAGACACGGGCAACACAGATCGCAATTTTATTGTTGGTCGACAACCGGCCGCTGGCCTCGCCGCGTTTTTACCCTCGGCAGCGGCGATCGCTGCCGAAGCAAATCCCACCGGAGGCGACACCTCGGTGGCCGGCATCTGGCAGCATCATCGAGGACCGAATTCGGGTTCAGCATCCTAATCATTACCTCAGGTTTGGTTTCCGAAGACAATAGCCTGGCCTACTTTTCCGTTCAGGGCGAATCCACATGTCGTCGCAAGAAACGTACTCCCAGAAATCACAGCAGACCAAAATCGCCTATATCGACGGCGCCCCGAAGACAGTCCATATTCGGCGCGCAAAGCTCATCGTCGGCTATGGCTCAGAGGGCGAAGAAGAGCTGATCTTCGACCAGAATGTCATCTCCATTGGAACCCTCCACGACAATGATATCGTCTTAGACGACGACACGGTCAGTCGACACCACTGCCGTATCGTGCAGGAGGACGATGTGTACGTGGTCGTCGATCTGGATAGCACCAACGGCACTCACATCAACGGGGTCAAAATCCGGGAGGCCTATCTGACGCCGAATATCGTGGTCACCGTCGGCAATACGGAGATTCAATTTCGGCCCATCGACGAACAGGTCCCGGTGGAACCGAGCAAGACGGAGCGGCTGGGAAATATCGTCGGCCGCTCGCTGGCGATGCGCGAGATCTTCGATATTCTCGAAAAAATTGCTCCCACCTCGGCGACGGTGGTCATCGAGGGCGAGACGGGGACCGGAAAAGAAATCGTCGCTCAGACCATCCATCAGATGAGCCCGCGCAGCGACGATCCATTTATCGTTTTCGACTGCGGTGCCGTGCCCGAAAGTCTGATTGAAAGTGAGCTCTTCGGCCACGAAAAGGGAAGCTTTACGGGTGCCATCATGACCCGAAAGGGCCTGTTCGAGATGGCCGAGGGCGGAACTATCTTCCTCGACGAGCTCGGCGAATTGGCCCTCGATTTACAGCCAAAATTATTGCGGGTCCTCGAACAACGGGAGGTGCGCCGGGTGGGGTCGAATAAACCGATTCCGATCGACGTACGCGTCATCGCCGCCACCAACCGCAGTCTCGAAGACGCGGTCAGAGAAGGCCATTTTCGCGAAGACCTCTTTTATCGGCTCAGCGTGGTGCGCCTTTTTCTTCCCGCTCTGCGCGAACGCACCGAGGATATCCCCCTTTTGATTGAGCACTTTTTAGAAACGATGGAGTGCAATACCGACACCGAAGGACAACGGCGGCTTCACGGCGTCGCAGCCGACGCTCTCAGCGCCCTTCGCTCCTATCAATGGCCGGGAAATGTGCGCGAATTGGCCAATATCATTGAGCGCGCCTGCTCGTTTGCCGAAACCGAGATGCTTCAACGCCGCGATCTTCCGGACTATCTCACCGATCTTGAGGCCACCGGCGGCGGACTCTTCGATCGAGGCGTAGAAGAGGAGTGGACCGAGGTTCCCTCCAAACGAGAATTGCAGGAAGCTCCCTTTAAAGAAGCCAAAGAAAAGTGGATTTCGAGCTTCGAGCGTGACTACCTGGCCGAATTGCTCGACCGACACGGGGGCAATATCAGTGGTGCCTCCAGAGAGGCCGATATCGACCGCAAATATTTTCGCCAGTTGATGACCAAATACGGCATCGACGCCGACGATTATAGTTAGCCCGGACACGCCCTGGCTAGTTATCGTCTGGCAAAATAGGCCGAAAGAGCACCGTTTCGTCGGCATAGACGGTGACTTCGAATTCATGGCGGATGTCATTTCGTTGAAATCCGATTGTCCGATCGCCGGCGGCGACCGGAATCTCCACATTGTCATCGAGGGGGACCAGCAGGCCGATTTCCACATCGTCGATCACTAGCTGCCAGCGTCGATCTTCGTCAAAGTCGAGAGTCAGCCACCCAAAATCGTCCTCGGAGCGCGTCATCAACTGCTCGAATTCGCTGGAGTCGATCTCCTCGCGGCCCCGCTCGGGATAACCGAGCACGGTTTCCAGATCGCCGACTTCCAGTTCATAGAGTCGATTCAACTCCAGACCACTGAGAGTCAGGGGCAACTCGCCAAGGGAGCGGCCGTCGAAAATCACCTCCAATTCCTCGTCACCGGTCAGGGTCAACTGATCGGAAGCAACCCAGCGAAGTTCCACATCGTTGACGGCACCGCTTTCGACGAATACTTCCCTGCGAATTGGACGGATACCATCGCCGTATGCATCGATGATATAGCTCCCCCGAACCAGATCGAGTTCGACTTCTTCGGCCCCTTCCTCATATTCGATGGGCTCTCCGTCGAGATATAATTCCAACTCTTCGGGATTATTCTCCCAGCTCAACGACAACTGCCCATCGCCCTCCAGATCGACGTCGACGGTGGCGATCTCATCGACCTCCACGTCGATCTCGCCTCTCCAGGGTGGCAGACGGGGATGATCAATCTCGACGGGATAGGTCCCTGGCTCCAGATCTCGCAGAGTCAGAGGTGCCTGGTCGCCCCGCCATTCGCCGTCGAAATAAATCCCGAGTTCCGAGGGCGGCGACACTTCGAATTGAACCCCGCCGACACGAACCGGAACCTCCTCTTCGACCACTTCCTCGTCGTCACCGACCGCCACGAAGACCACCGCCGACGACAGAGCAATGATGGCGACGACGGCAGCAGCGATAGCGAGGATTTTCTTCTGATCGAGCGAGGACAAAAGACTTGCTGCCTCCACCACCGCCTGTGGGCCGGTGACCGGTTTGGTGGAAGCCCTCCGGGCCGCCTCGCGTTGAGCTCCCTGAGGCGGGGTGGCCGCCGACGTCATCGTTGTTTGCGCAGGCGCAGGAGGCGTCGTCGGGCCGGTCTCGTCCTGGTTACTCGACGCCCGTTGCTGCACCGACAACGCCTGTGCGGGGTTCGGGGGAGGAGGCGACGAATCGGCTGACGCCGGATCGCTTATCACTGTCGCCGGAACGTCGTATCGGGACTCCTCGTCGATCTTGACCCGCTGCAGCGACTCCCCGGTGATCACCTCGTTGATTCGAGATTGGACGACTTCTTGCTCCTCGTCGATCGTATCCGGTGCATCGTCCCATTCGTCGTAGTCCGACAGCTCCAGGCCACCGGCCTGCACCACCGTGTGGTTGGCTACAAAAGATTCCAGATCGACATCACTATCGGGAGCCTCATCGACGTCCCAGATCTGTGTGGCATCTTCCGATTCTTGATCGCCGTCGTCGCCCCCTTCACCGTATTGAGCATCGAAGAGTCGGCGAACGTCATCGGCCGAATTGATCTCGCGAAACCTGTCGCGTTTCGCCTTTTCCTCCTCAAATTCCTCCTCGAACGCACTGCGCAGCCAGGTCGTCAGTTGGGAGCGATGGTAGGGCGGCTTCTGGCTGCTCAGATAGCCCTGCAGAGCGCTGGCAAAGTCTGAACCCCACTGAAAGCGGCTATCCGGATCGGCCTCCAATGCCTTCATGGCAATCGCATCGACTTCGGGGGGAATGGCGGGATTGGTGGCCGACGGCGGCTCCACATTGGGCTCGCCGATCATGGTCAACGTCTCGTATTGATTGCTGGCGTTGAACAAGCGCTGATTGGTCAACAGCTCCCAGAACAGCGTCCCCATGGCAAAGATATCGCTTCGCCGATCGATGGGCTCAGCGCGCACTTGTTCCGGGCTGAGGTAACCAAATTTCCCCTTTAAGACCCCGGCCTTGGTCTTGGTACTCTGCGAGGCCGCTTTGGCGATGCCAAAATCGATGACGCGAACCCGACCATCCCAGCTCACCAATACATTCTGCGGAGAGATGTCGCGGTGGATAATCCCCAGTGGATTTCCCTGCTCGTCGGCCTTGCGGTGGGCATAATCAAGCCCCTTGGCGATCTCGAGCATAATGTGGCAGGCCATATCGACATCAAGAATCGACTCCTGACGGCGGACCAGCTTCTGAAACGCCAGCAAATCCTTGCCGGCGATATACTCCATGACGATATAGTGGCTCGACTGAAATTGGCCGAGTTCGTAGATATGGACAATATTCGGGTGGCGAAGCTGTACGGTGAGCCGCGCTTCGTCGACGAACATTTTGATAAATTCGTTGTCTTCCGCCAGGTGAGGCAGAATTCGCTTCAGAGCGAAATAGCGATCCGGGTCGGGGGCGTCGAGCGGCTTGGCACGAAAAACCTCAGCCATCCCACCGACACTGGTCCGCTCGAGCAGACAATATTTGCCGAAAAGAAGCGGACGGTCCAAAACCGAACCTCAATGGGGATAACGGGCGGTGAATCTTCGCATATCACCGCTGCGACGCAGCGGCTTCGGAGTATAAAATCACCGGTTGGAAGGCGTCAACGACCCCGGTTGTCCGACCGGTGAGATACTGGACAACGAGGCCTGAGCCATGCAGCGTGGTTTTCGACTCTTACTGCAACGATCAGGAGCCGACGTGAGCACCGAAAAAATCTCGGACCGAAAGCGCGACCACCTCCGTCTCTGCGCCGAGCAAGATGTAGAGGCCCGGGTAAAAACCAACCTTCTCGACTCGGTGGAGCTCTTTCACGACTCCCTTCCGGAACTCCACCTCGACGATATTGATCTGTCAACGACATTATTCGGTCGCACAGTGGAAGCCCCTCTACTTATCACTGGAATGACTGGTGGCGCCAGTGAAGCAGCCCGGATCAATCGTCAACTGGCGCGAACGGCGTCGCGATTCGGACTCGCCATGGGCGTGGGAAGCCAACGGGCGATGCTCGACGATCCCTCATTGGCCGAGACCTATCAGATCCGTCGCTTCGCCCCCGACATCCCGCTGCTGGCCAACCTCGGCGCCGTCCAGGCGGCGGCGACCTCCACCCAAAAGGTTCAGCAATTATGCGAGGCCATCGATGCCGACGCCCTGTGTATTCACTTAAATCCCGGCCAAGAATTGATTCAACCTGAAGGTGACCGCGATTTTCGTGGATGCCTCGATGCCATCGGTCGATTGGCCGATGAGTTACCGATTGCGGTGGTGGTCAAAGAAACGGGTTGCGGACTGTCGCCATCGGTTTTGGACCGCCTCGTCGACGCCGGCGTGGACTGGGTTGACACCTCCGGGGCCGGGGGCACGACCTGGATCGGTGTCGAGTCGCGGCGCGCCGAGGCTGACGCCGCCGATCTGGGCGAGTTATTCTGGGACTGGGGCATCCCCACGGCGGCATCCATCATCTATGCAAAGCGCCGCGGGTTGTCTGTAGTCGGCTCCGGCGGACTGCGAACCGGCCTCGATGCGGCGCGCGCGCTGGCACTGGGCGCCGACATCGCCGGCATGGCCCTTCCCTGGCTGCGGGCCGCTCATGACGAGGGCCTCGAGGGAGCACAGCGCTTTGCCGAATCGTGCATCGGCGCTCTGCGCACCGCCATGGCGTTGACGGGCTCTCAGAATCTCGACGAGTTGCGCGAAACTGATCGTCTCATCGGGCCAAGACTGCGGCGGTGGATCGACGCCGACAACGGGTAGTCCGATCAAAGACTTGCAATAGCGGCGCCCTATATAATCCATTGGCGTTAACGAAGCGACCTGAAAGAGGTATCAAAATGATGAGGCAGTTCGGTCTTCTTACTGTCATTTGCGCCGTATCCTGCTTATTTTTCGCGGGCGAGGCCGTCGGGTCGGAATCCCCGGTCGAATCTGAGGATCTTAAGACGAGCACTATCGTAAAGCAGACCCTTATGGCTGGCGGCGCAACCACTGTCGCTGCCGGGTCCGGTCTGTGGATGACCTCCTATCATGGCGAGACCGGACGGGGCTTATTTATGACCTCCGCCATCATCTATGGTCCGCTCGTCGTCTTCGGAGCCATGATCCTCGCCGTCAGTCCAGCGCTCGGCCCCAATTTATTCAATCGAACACGGCCGCGTGCTGAAATGCCCACAGCCTGGCGCTATCCCCTGCTCGGCAGCATCGTCGGTGCCGGGATCGGAGCCGCCGGTTCCTACACGATCCACAATTCGGCAGTGTCCGAATCGTCCTGGCTGGACTGGCAATCCAATCGGCGGCGAACGGCCTATGTCGTCGGATTGCCGCTTGCCTTTGGAATGACCCTGGGAACGATGCTCGGATATATCTACCAGCAGGATTCCCGAAAGTTCGAGCCTCCGCCTGAAGAGATGAGCGCGGCGCGCCCGTCGGTCGTGCCCGTGGTCGGGGCGCCTCATCACTCTGAGGACGACGGCTGGACGGTGGGGGCAGCACTTCGGTTTTGATCTTCCGGGCAGAAACTACGAATCCTCCGACCATCGACCGAGTAATTGAGAACCGACCACGCCGAGTCCGACGAGTCCGGCAAAGAGAATGGCCAGGCCGATGACGGGAAGATTAAGGGGCCCCTCGGTGTCGTAGAGGCCGCCGATCACGAGCATACCGAGCCCTGCCGAGGTCAATACGACGCCGCCGATGGCCTTGATTTTCGCCGGCCAGCCCTCGAGCGTCGTCGGCCGTCCCTCGCGCGGTCGCTCCCAGCGACCGAAGGCCAGCACCAGAATTGTCATCGCCACGGCGAGAATAAATAACCAGGGAATTCGCGTCGCCCACCACAGGGCGGTCACACCCTCCGGATCTGGCCATATTCCGGTCGGAAAGGCCGCTGCGGCCACGGCCATCATCGCCGTCATATGCCAGACGTAGACCGTCATCAATTGACTACCGAGCAACACCACCGGTGCCCAGACCTTCGGCCGCTGCAGCCAACGGCTAACGGGTTGTCGGACGATCGTGACCAGCCCGATCTGGGCCATCGCCAGCAATAATAACGCCATGCTGGGCGGCGTATTATTGGAGTCGCCGGTCTCCGGGCTCAGATCGCCGGTGCCGACCATACTCAGCGGATAGTCGAAGACCTGCGTCAGCATGACCAACAACCCGTAGCCGGTCACGGCCAGGGCCACCCCGAAGATTGCCTTGCGCGGAATCCGATCGTCGTCCCAGAAAAATCCGGCCTGATGTACTGCACCCCAGACCCACAGATAATTCGACCATCCAACAAAGGGGACTCCCGAGCGGTGGGCGATATCGACGGCGACAGCCAGGCCGATAAAACCGACCAGCGCACCGAGTCCCAGCCGTTCGTGCAGCCAATAGGCGGCCGGCGAAATCATGACGACGCACATATAGGCGGCGAGAAACCAGATCGGGATAAAAATGACCTGAGAGGCCAAAGACAACAGATCGGCCGGCGTTCCCAACCAGTCGAGCAGCAAGAAAAGCGGTATCCAGAACAAAATCAGCGGAACCACGGGCCACAGAAGTCGCCTGGCCCGTGTTCGCAGCCAATTGACGTAGCGCTCGCCCTTCTCCCTCGCCGATCGCCAGCCGATGGCGTTGGCCATGCCGCCGACGAAAAAGAAGATCGGCATCACCTGAAAAAGCCAGGTCAGCCACTGGGTCTCCGGTACCACCGTCAAAAGTTGTTCGAGCTGAAGGTCTCCGTCCTCGACGGTAAAATACGCCAAGAGCCAGTGACCGAGCACCACGACCATAATCGAGGCCGCCCGCAAAAAATCGGCGTAGCGATCGCGATCGTCGGGCGTCATCTCGTCGATCTTGAGGGCTTTTTTCTGAAATCCTTCCAGCATAGATCCATCCCGCGCAGATCGGCGCTCGAAATGAGCGACGCAA
>SKQC01000246.1 GCA_007119175.1 Myxococcales bacterium
GACGCTGAACTCCGGGGGTACCTCCATCTCTCCGATCTCGCGGCGCACGTCGGCGGCGATGGGCCCCAGGGCGCGATCGCCGGTCAAAAACCCCTGAACGTTGACGATTCGACCCTGATTTTCGCGCTCAATGACCAGCGGGCCGGCGCTCTCCTCGATGGTCGCCACGTCGCCCAGCATGGTTGTGCCCACGCCGGGAATAAAGATCGGCACGTCCAATAATTGCTCGACGCCGAGTCGCTCCTCACGGGGCAGGCGGACGATGACGTCGAATTCATCGCCGTCAGTGCGCAAGACGGTGGCGCGAGTTCCCTGAATATAGGTCTGCACCTGACTGGCCACCGACGACGGTTCCAGCCCCATAGAGCCCAGTTTTTCCCGATCGGGAACCACTTGCAGCTCCGTGCCGCCCAACTCGCTGCCGATATTGGTGCTCAAGACCCCGTCGATGGACTCCATGATCTCGCTGGCCTCTTGAGCCAACTCGCCGGCCTTCTCCGTGTCGTAGCCACGCACCTGGACCTCGAGACGCTCACCGCCGCCCTGCAATACCCGCAGAATCCACAATCCGCCGCCGGCCCGGGCACGCACGTCGCCGCCGGCCACCAGATTTTCGATCTTCGGCAATAAGTCGGTGGCCACCTCATCGCTCGATCGCTCCCGTTGGCTGGGCGGAACCAACTGGATGGTCATGCTCGCCGACTCCCCACCAGAGGTCGACCAAAACCCCGGCGTTCCCACCACGGTCTGCATAATCTCCATCTCCGGGACCTCATAGGGGATGACGGCCTCGATCTTCTGAATCGCCTGTTCGGTCCGCTCAATCCTGGTCCCCTCGGGCATATCCAGATTGACCCGCACCTCGCTCTGGTCGTCCTCGGGCAATAACTCCGTACCCAGATAGGGAGTCAAAAACATCGCTCCCACAAATAGCCCAAAGGCGATCGCCAACGTGGTATAGGAGTGATCGAGACACCAGTCGACGAGATTTCCGTAGGTCTTCTCCAGGGCATCTAAAAAGCGCCCAATGGTCCCCGGCTCACTGCCATCTCCGATATTCTCACTGGTCAGCAGACGCGAGGCCAACATGGGAATCAGCGTCAGCGCCACCAGAAGCGAACAGATCAGGGCAAAGGAGACGACGAAGGCCATCTGCCCGAAAAAGATCGCCGCAAATCCGGTCAAAAAGATCACCGGTACAAATACCACCAGAGTGGTGATCGTCGACGCCACGATCGCCGTGCCCACTTCACGAGAGCCCTCGACGGCGGCGAAGACGGACTCCTCCCCTTCTTCGAGCTTTCGATAGATATTTTCCAGGATCACGATCGCGTTATCGACGAGGAGTCCAATCCCGAGAGCAACACCGCCAAAACTGATCAGATTCAGCGTGATCCCGAAATAATACATCAACGTAAATATACCGATGATCGATGTGGGAATCGCCACGGCAATGATCAAGGTGGATCGGATATTCCGCAAAAAGAATAGCAGCACCAACACCGCCAGCAGCGCCCCGGCCAATACGGCGCCCTGCACATTGGCAATAGAGTCCTCGATATACTCCGAGACGTCGGTGACCACCGTTAATTCGGCGCGATCTTCGTAGTCGCGGTTGATGCGCTCCAATTCCCGGCGCACCGACTCGGCAACCTCGACGGTATTGGTCCCGGACTGGTTTGTGACGCTCAACCGGATACCGGGCTGGCCGTTGATGCGTACGATATTGCTGGGATCCTCGAATGTATCGAGCACCTGGGCTACATCGCGCAGATAGATCGGCACATTGCGCTCGCCACCTCCACTGCGCATCCCGACCACGATGGACTGCAGATCGGGCACTCCGCCGGCCTCGCCCAATACCCGGACCAGAAGCGACTCGTCGAAGCGCTCGATATTTCCGGCCGGCACATTGCGGTTTTCCCGCCGGATAGCATCGGCGACCTCCGTGGGCGACAGATCAAAGGCCCGCAGACGCTCTGTATCTAAGACCACCTGAAATTGACGCTCCAACCCACCGCGCACATCGACGGAGGCCACCCCTTCGACGCGCTCTAAACGCGGCTCCAATTGCTGCTCCGACAATTGTCGAAGCTGGGGCTCCGACATTTGACCGGACAACGACAATTGCATGATCGGAAAGCTGCCCAGATCGAAGCGATATACCACCGGATCTTCGGCGTCCTGTGGCAATTGCCCTTTGACGCGCTCGATAACCGAGCGCACGTCGTTCATCGCCGTATCGAGATTTGTGCCCCACACAAAGCGCAGGGCCACTCGGCTGCGCCCCTCCATCGACGTGCTCTCCAGGGTATCGATCCCCTCTACGGTCCCCACCGCTTCTTCGATAGGCCGCGTGATCAACGTTTCGATCTCTTCCGGACCGGCCCCCTCGTAGGTGGTGACCACCGACAGAGACGGAAAGTCGATATCTGGCAGAAGATCGACCTGAAGTCGGGTAAAAGCGACCACGCCGAGGAGCATGACCCCCAGAAAGACCATGGTGGTCAGAACGGGACGACCGACGGCGAACTTCGGCAAGCTCATCGCATCTCCTCAGTTCGCACTGCCTGCTCTTCGTCACCGTCGGTGGCGCGAAGATCTCGGATCTGGCTGCCTTCCTCCAATTTTTCATGGCCCCGCAACACGACGCGTTCACCTTCTTGCAGGCCGTCGATAATCTGGCTTCGGTCCCGTCCCGCAAGGCCCAGGGTCAATTCGACGCGCTCTGCCTTTCCGTCGCTGACCTTCCAGACGTAGGGCGTTCCGTCGGTGCGCCGTAAAATGGCCTGATTACTCACGGTCAGCGCGTCGGCATCTCGCCCCAGCTCCAGGCTCAATCGGGCGTACATGCCGGGCCGGAGTTGCAGCTCTTCGGGGTGATCGACGAGGACGTCGACGCGCAGGCTGCGGGTCGATGCCTCCATGACGGGAGCGATGCGATGGATCTGACCGTCGAGCGGCACGCTGCCCACCGCCCCCACCCGCAGAGTCACCGGAGTATCGCGGGTCACCCGGGCTGCATTGCGCTCCGGAACCTGCACGCGAACATAGAGATCGCCGTCATCGACGACCGTAAAGATCGGCTGGCCCGGGCTGACATGCGTTCCCCGATCGATATGGCGCAATCCGATTTTTCCGTCGAAGGGAGCTCGGATTTCGGTGTTGCGCAGGTCCTCGCGGGCCGATGTCAGCCGCGCCTCGTTCTGCTCGATCGTCGCCCGGGCCACCGAGACTCGCTGACGGGCGGCGCTGATATTACTCTCCAGTTCCTCGATCTCGCGCTGCGAGACCATCTCTCGCTCCACCAATGGCGCCCGCCGCCTTAAATCGGCCTCCAGATTCTCCAGATTGACCTTGGCCTCTTCTAAATTGGCCCGGGCCACCTCGACGTTGGCCTCCAACTCGCGCACCGACTGGCGAATCGTCGTGTCCTCGATCTTGGCCAATACGTCGCCTTCCTCGACGGAATCACCGACATGGACCTGCAGATTGCTGACGCGGCCGGCGACCTCTGCCGACAATTCAGTCATCCCCTCGGAGCGAAATTCACCGGCATAATCGCCTTTGACGACGAATTCTCCACGCTCAATATCGACGGTCTCTACGGAGACCACTACGTCGCCGTCGTCCCCTCCCGGTCCTCCAAACGGAGGGCCGCCTGGTTCATCGTCATCATCGCCGTTGCAGGCGACCATGGCGATGATCAGCGCCGCAAACAACGCCAACTTCAACACTTTATTCATTCCATATTCCCGACTGTCATTGGGCAGGACCGGATGGTTCTTTATATTTGGTTCTCACAGCCTTAATGCTGCTGCACCGGACTATTACTAAGTTTGCATAGCGAAGAAATCATTCCCCGTCGACTGCGAGATACCGATAAAGCACCTCGGCCAGGCGGGCCTGCAGGCGCTGTTGATTGAGACCCAATTCGGCATTGAGCAGCTCCTGAGAGGCGTCGCTGACCTCGAGGCTGGTGACCAATCCGGCTTCGAATTTTGCCAGCTCCTGCTCAAAGATCTCCTCTGCGACCTCCAGGCGCTCACCGGCCACCTCAATGGCGGCCGCCGCGGTCCGCCACTGGCGAAGCGCCTGAGCCATTTCCACGTTGGCATCGCGCAACTCGCGCTCCATGACAAGCTCCTGTTCTCGCACGTCGGCCTGTGCGGCATCTGCCCGCGCATAACGGCCACCGCCGTCGTAGAGGTTCCAGCTCGCCGTCACCATGGCCGTCCAATTAAAACGATCGGGGTTAAATAACGTCGTCGGGCCCCAGTTGGTCTGGACGCTAAAATCGATCCGCGGAGCCAGGGTCCACCAGATGGCGCGCCGTCCCAATTCGGTGGCCTCAATCTGGGAGAGCTGAGCGGCGAAATCGGCGCGGTCTGTGCTGGCCCACATCATCTCGTCGGGAAATTGCACGTCCACCGTCTCCGGATCGAATTCGGCGCGCAACTCTCCGTCGGGCTGCTGTCCCAATAAGGTGGCCAGAGCGTCGGCGGAGTCGCCGAGGGCGGCCTCAGCTTCCAATAGCCCCTGCTCGGCCTCCAGCACCTCCGTACGGGCCCGACTGGCATCGACTCTGACGGCCAACCCGGCATCCACCAGGGCCTCGGCGCGCTCCAGATACTCCTGACGCCACTGCACGGCGGATTCCGCGATCTCCACATCGCGCTGCGCGGAGGCCAGGGTATAAAAAGCCATCTCTGATTCCAGCTTCAACAACCTGCGCTGCCATTGTGCGCTGTGCTCGGTGGCGTCGACCAGGGCTCCGGCGCTCCAATAATCGAAATAGGCCGGTCCATTAAAGATCGTGATCGACGCCGTAGCACCGACGCCCCAATCCAGCCGGCGCTGCACGGCCTGATCGCCGACATCGACCTCCTCTCCACCGATGCGCGTAATATTTCCCGAGGCGTCGAGATGGGGCAAAAGTCTGGACAATGCGTCACGGCGCATCGCCTGGCTCTGGCGAACCTGCATCTCCGTGACCTCCCAGGTCTCGTGGCTATCGGGCACCTCTTCGAGGACTTCCTCAAGGGTCACCGTTTCCGCCCACACCTCATCGCTATGCGATATCACCGTGGCGGTGACGATCGCGGTGAGGAGCGTAAATCTTACGACGTACTTCAAACTGCCGCCCATCGGTAGTTGCCTCTTTACTTCAGCACGTGAATAATTCGGGATGACCACTCAAGACCACGGATCCGGGCAATCAACGGGCCAAAATGAGATCCTTTCCAGCATTGTGCAAGCACCTTTCCCCGGCGAGTGGGGCTGTGGCAGCGCTCGTGATCGTCGCCGCCATCGTCCTGTGGTCGGTGCCGGCGGCGGCGGCGGGATTCTTTTTGCCCACCCGCGGAGTGGAGGCCACGGGACGCGGCGGCGCAAAGGTTGCTCCTCATCAGGCCGACCTCGACGCCATCTGGCATAACCCGGCCGGTCTCACCGGGCTCGGCGGGTTTCAATTACAGGTCGACGCCGCCCTGGTCGGAATCCGCGCCGAACATCACCGTGCCCCCCGACAGATGGACGACGGGTCTACCCGGACCTATGAACCAGTTCAAAACCAGGCCTCCCCCAGTGCCATTCCCCAGGTGGTCGTCGGCGGGCGCACCCCGATCGCCGATATCACCTGGGCATTCGGGGCCTATTCTCCTTATGCGGGCACCGGCCGCTACCCGCTCGACGGGGCCCAACGCTACGTATTGGTCGATAATGTGGGCTCGGCAATGGGCTATTTGCATGCCGCCGTCGGCTGGCAGGCCACCGACCGGCTCGCCCTGGGCGCCGGGATCCAGAATTTTATGGGCGAGATGCGCATCGTCGCCGTCGGCTCCGGCTATACCGGCATGTACGGCGACCCCGAAGACGAGGATCTGGATTTATTGGGCGTGGCCACCATCGGCAGCTATTTCAACCTCACCGCCAATATGGGCGCTACATTTCGGGTCCACGATCGCCTCCAGACCGGGTTATCTGTTCAGCTTCGCCACCGCATCCACGACCCGGAGGCCACGCTGGAAACTCGATTTCCCGACCACCCCAGCTACGATAATGCCGAGACCACGAGCGACGAGATCGATATCGCTCTTCCCTTTCCGTTTTATGTCCGCACAGGCCTGCGCTATATCGGCGATCGCTTCGATGCCGAATTTGCCCTGGTCTACCAGCACTGGTCGGTGGTCGACGAATACGTCGCCACCCCCGACGAGGTCGAGATCACCGGGGTGCCCGCCGTCGAATCCGTGCCCGTCGCCCCGCTGGTGATTCCCCAGGAGTTTCGAAATACCATCTCCGCCCATCTGGGTGGCGAATTTAGCCTCTCCGAGCCCGTCGATCTGCGCGCCGGCTATGTCTTTGAGCGCGGCGCCGTGCCCGATCACCGCTACAGCGTCATGACTCTCGATCCGGATAAACATCAGCTCTCCGTCGGCGGCAGTTATCACTTCGGAGCCGGCCAGCGCGGCCTGACCCTCGATCTTAGCACTGCCTTTATCGTCATGCCCTCCAAACAAATCACCAACTCCGAAGTCCGCCAGGTCAACCCGTCGAGCCCCGACGGCGACCACAGCATCGTGGTTGGCAACGGCACCTACGATCACTCCGGATTTATCGTCGGACTCGGCATCCGAAGCCGATTTTGACGATCGCAATCCACTTCCCTTATTGACCCTCGCCGCCCGACCGTATTAGCCTGCACCGCGACCCCTTCTTTTTCAGATTCTTCTCGTCGTCTTACGGGTAGCGGATGAAGCCTCCACACCCCACCGAATCGCCGCGGTATATCGTCATCGAAGGCACCATGGGGGTGGGAAAGACCACTCTGGTCAACCGCTTTGCCGAGCGCTACGACTCCCACACGGTGCTCGAGATTTTCGAGGAAAACCCCTTTCTGGCCAATTTCTACGAAGATCGCGACGCCTACGCCTTTCAAACGGAGATGTTCTTTTTGCTGAGCCGCTATCGCCAGCAAGAGGACTTCGCCCAGACCGATCTCTTCGGGCGGATGTCGATCAGCGACTATCTCTTCGTCAAATGTCGCCTCTTCGCCAGCCTGACACTCTCCGATCACGAGCTGGCGCTCTACGATCGGATGTACTCCATTTTATGCACCCAGGTACCGGCGCCGGATGTGGTCGTTCATCTCCACGCCCCGCTGGATACGTTGCTGGAGCGAATCAAAAAACGGGGCCGCTCCTACGAAAAAGATATCGACGAGGACTATATCGCGCGATTGCGCCGGCTATATTACAACTTTTTCTCTCATTACGACGACACGCCGTTGATTGAGGTCGATACCAAAGACGTCGATTTTTCAAAGGACGACCAGGCCGTCGAAGATCTAATGGGCCAGATTCGACAGGCCCACCAAAAGGCGGTGGCCCCGGCGCCGAGCGTTGAGTTTTGAGTGCTTATTCGAGCTCTTCGAGCTCGAGCTCCCCGCGCAATTCCACCAATTCGTAATATCGCTCCAATCCCCCGTATCCGTCGTGAAGCCAGCCACCGATTGCGTCGAGGGCCTGCTCGCGATGCTCACGGGGCATATTTTCTGTCGCCGTGGGCTCGGGGCTGAAATAACGCAGCACCACGTCGATAAGGGTCGACCAGGCCGGGCCGTAGCTTTCGCCGCGCTCCAGCCCCCGGGCTAAGATATCGAGGCCGTAGCCCTCTTCGTCGGCCTCGGAAACCAGGGCCAAAAAATAGGCGATAAGCGATCCGTTCGGCAGCCCGGCGTGGGGCTCGATATCCTGCTCGCGATCCGGGTCGAGGACCTCCATGACGAAGCGCCCCGTCGGCATCAATGCCTGCAGATCGAGCAGTTGAACGATGACCGCATAAAGGGATATCGCCACCCGGTCGGCGCGCTCGTCGGAGTCCGCCAGATATTTCGGCAACTCCTCTAGCGCCGCCTGTCCGTCGCCTTCGTCGTGGAGCTCGTCGAGGAGCATGATGAAGGCGTAAAATGCGCGCGAACCGTAAAACTTCATAAATCCTTCGGGAAGCTCCTCGGTGAGCCACGGTTCAAGCTCTCCAGACTGGTCCAACTCGTCGGCCCGGGCGCCCACATAGCGCAATAAGTGGGTCGTAAAGGCGACGACCCCCTCCTCCTCGAAGCGATAGTCGGCCTCGTCGACCTCCTCGGCAGATAGCGCGACATCGAAAAACCCGGTGGCCGCGCTCTTTAAATGCTGACGGACCTCTTCGTCGAGCTCCGCTCTTTCGATCATCTCGTTGAGTCGATCCAAGATCACCTCCACGCGACTCACCGAATCGAGCTGGCGACCGTCGGGAAGCTCAATAATATAGGGCTCAGAACGCGGCGAATAGCCCTCGTCGTTTCGCAGCCATTTATATAAAAGCTGGCGCAGCCGCTCCTCGATGGCGATCCCGCCGGTGTCGGTCAGGGTCTCCATCGACAGCGCCAGCGCTCGCAGAGCAGCGAAGATCTCGCCGTCATCAAAGATCTCCAACATCGCCTCTTCGGCGCTGACCAGATTCGACGCCTTCATCGGCGAGGGATTGCCCTCGGCATCGAGATACAGGTCGTCGCGGCCGGCGTAGTGGTCGTGGACGATGAGAAAGATCGACGTCAACAACTCCTCGCGCTCGTGTTTAGCGAAGGCGTAGGCCAGCGGGTGAAGCACGTCGATCAGCCCGCTCGCCTCGGAGGCGTAGAGCCCGTCGGCGTGGTGTTTTGCCATCTCGAAGCCGTCTTTGCAGACCGGGGTATTGGCCTCGATGACCGTGTCGCCTTCTTCGTAGCGCAACTCCTCTTGATTAAATAAACGGGTAATTTGATCAGGGGTGGGCTCGACGTCGAGGCGGGCCCCGAATAATTCGCTGGCGATGCTGAGCAACTCGGCCACTGAGTCGGTATCGAAGGAGCCACCGGTGGCGGCGCTCAATAAATTGATCAAGATGCCGATCTCGTTTTCCGTCTCGTCGGCGATATATTCTGATAGATGAAGCTCGCCGGCCACAGAGCGCACGAAGGCTTCAGCCGCTCCGGGAAGACTTGCCAGCGGCGGAAGTCCCGAGGGATCGATATTGAAATCGGGGACATCCAACTCTTCGATGCTCAACTCATAGGGCGTGCCCGCCGTATCGCGCAAAAGATGAAAAAGCCGCTGGTGGCGACTGCGGTTTTCCAATGACTCCGGGGCGTCAAAATCGGTGGGATCCGAAAAAATCTCCTCCATCGGACAGTCGCGAATACAATCGAAGCGGGCCTCCGTACCGATTGTGTAGCTATCTTTGCAGCCATGAAAACAGGCATCATAGGGTCCATCCTCCTGCGGCACCGACGTCGTATCGCGGTACTGAACCAAGGTGGCCATCGCCTCGCCGCCGCGCTCCATAATCGGATCGCGCAGCGCCTCCATGACGTCGGCCCACAATTCGGGCTCGGCGGCGATCTCCCGGAGCAGATCGAGAATATCGAAGACCAGCGTCTGGTCGGGATGGACATCGATTTCGGGGTGATCGGCGACGACGTCACCCATATTTCCCACGGCGTAGGAGAAAAAGGCCAGATCATCGACGTGGCGATCGATATAGCGCGCCGTAATCGACATCACTTCAGGCAACTCGGTAATCGCCAGGCCGCTGACCAGCGCGTCTTGCAGGTCGACGATGGCATGGGTCTGTGGAAAGGCGCGGTACAATCCCCGTCCATCCTCGGCGACCTCCGGTGGGCCGAGCACCTCCCGACCGATACTGGAGACGTGATAAAGGGTCTGCTCCTCGGCCAGATCGCCGATCATACGCACCAGATAGGGAAGCGCCGTCTCACTTATATCGACGTATTCGAACATGAAATGATTGGGCGTCGTCTCCACCCGTCCGAAGACATCGCGATGCAGGTCGGGATGGGCAATATCGTCGCGCGACAGCGGCGGGATGGCCAAGACCTGACCATTGTCGAGGATAAATCGGCCCTCATCGTCGACGTCGGCCAATCCATTTCCGTTCTGATCGACGAAGGGGGCCCGGAGCTCGCCGTCGTCACGGCGGACCTTCGGTAGCCCCCGATCGTCGAAAATAGCGATATAGGTATTTCGCGGCGGCTCGCCGGAGCGGTAGCGATTATCGGCCACCACAAATAGATCGCGAAGGGTCGTCGCCCATCGCTGGCCGGTCTCTTCTTTGGGTTCCTTTTCCAGCGAATGGGCGATGGCTCGCAACAGATCGCTATAGCTCGACGGCACCTCCAGATCTTGTTGTCCCGAGGCGTCGAATCCGTCGTTGTCTACGAAGGTCTGGCCCAGATGGGCAATAAGCTCCGGCAAGCGATCGTAGTCGATGGTCTCATCGACCATTCGCCGCCGCTCCAGAGGCGTCGTAAACTCGCGGGCTCGGTAAAGCGGTGGCTCCTCCAGGCTCTGCATTAAGTCCTCGTCGGCCATCGCCTCCTCCAGATGGCCCGGAATCCGTCGGGACACCGCCGGCAGATAGCCCTCCTCGATGACCGGCAATAATGCGATCAGAAATTCGTCCAACTCGCGCACATGCCCGGGAGGCACGGTGCGATCGACGCTGCTTACAAATTCCTCTTCGCGCTCGTGCAACAGCGCAGTGCGCTCTTCGGCGTTGGTGGCGCTGCGAGCCGAATCCTTGACCCACATCCGGTGCAATTCCTCGCCGAGGGTGCCGCGCTCATGGTCGGGCCGCTCCAGATCGTAATCCTTCGCACAGCTTATAAGCGCCAACGACAGGCCCACCAGAGCTGCTACCGCGATCACGGCCGTAGACGACGCAATCTGGTGGTGCTGCATCGACATCATCATCCCTTTATCCCACGTCGCAGCTCAATCTTCGAAATAAATCCACTTCCTCTAACACTATCAAACTCGTCGACGTCCCCCAACGGCGACCGCAAAAGACGCAAAGAACTCAAACGGCAAACCGCAAAGGACGCAAAGCTAACCCCCGTAGAAGACGAAAAGATAACCCCCGGAGAGGAAGCAAACCATTGCGTAACGGGAGTCGCCGGAGCTGTATGGTGGCGTTCCAAGCCTATGTGGCGGCCGAGCTGGGACTGGCCGCAGAGTGCCCGCTGATGACGCCATACGCTCAACACGGCGTCACCGGACGATCCTTGGTGCTTCTTTGCGTCCTTTGCGGTTTATCGTTTTTTTCCCCGCAAA
>SKQC01000038.1 GCA_007119175.1 Myxococcales bacterium
ACCTAAATGCGTCGCACCGGGTGAGCAAAAAAAAGCCATCCGCCACATGCCAACGTAGCTCAGGGGTAGAGCAGCTCTCTCGTAAAGAGCAGGTCGTCGGTTCAATTCCGACCGTTGGCTTTTCTGATCATCAGCAATCGCGTTGAATTCGTGCCCACGGGGTGGCGAGTCATCCAATCAACCTCATCGCTGCAGCTCGCAGCTCGTCGCCCTCTATCGGGCGATTCACTCACCGCGTTCGTCCTCATAGACCTCGAGCATCCAGTCGTAAATCGCTTCGTCCGACGGCATCTGTCCTACCTGCGATGAGGCCTCACGGCGAAATTCATCGACGACCCCACGCAGCGGCCGGCGAAATTCCTCGTCGACCGCCCAGAATAGCGCAGTGAGCCGCGACACATCGCCGTGCGGACGTCGGGTATAAGAGACGATTCGATCCAGATCGGAGCCCCGGCCGATCTCGTCGATGCGCTGCATCATCGCTCGCAGAGACTCCTGAAATTGCTCCACCATCGGGTCTGACGCCTCAATTGGCGCCTCTTCGTCGTCTTCGGGCATCACCCGGGCGCTGAAGCGAGCGGTCGTCAATCCGGCGCCCGGCTTATAGCGCACGCGAATACTTACGGGCTGACCGGCCTTGACCTCCACGTCCTCCCGCAGTGGCACCAATATCGACTTCACACCGGCTTCGCTGGAGACCTGAACGAAGCCCTCCGTCAATTCCACCAGCGAAGACAGGCGCAGGCCGCTGACCGTCCCGCCGATAAGCGGCCGAATGATGATCGTATCGTCGACCTCGTCGTCGGCCGGCGTCACGCTGCCGAACTCGGTGGTCAGAAAATGCTTGGACTCACTCAATGTCGCCACCGGCTCGCCGGGCCGACTGTAGCGCGGCTGTCGCAATGACACGCCGTGCAGCTCCGTGGGCGGATCGGCCAATTCCAATAATTGCACCACCCGCCTGGGAACCAGCTCACCGCGCTCCTTGAGAACATTTTCCCGAATATTGCTGATCACTGCCGCGTCAGGCCCTTCCATCATCCACGTCGATTGCGGCAAATACACCGCCACGTCCACGCGCTTATCGAGCACCACGCCGGCCGGATCGGCCTCCACCAATCGCACCTTATCGCCCAGCTTTCGGGACACGATCGCTCGCTGAAATCGCTCCACCGCCGCCGACCGGGCCTCCACGAGGATCAGCTCTTCGAGCTGTTCGGCGATATCTTCGAAAAACGTGGCCGCCTGAAACCCGAGCAGGGCTACTCTCTTTGCCCCACCGACGGACTCCAGCACCTTATCCAATGCCCGACGCACCGACGCCCGGCGATGGGGATCGAGGGCTGCGGATATGGCTTCACCACCCAATAATGCCTCTGGACTCATGCTCATGCTCACCTCGAAGCGAGAAGAAGATCGGTTTCTGACTATACGCCAAAAGTACTACCACCGCGGTGCGCTTACTGTAAACGCGCTCCGAGAGGGCAAATTTGTCAAAGCTCTCCGTATGTGCTATTTCCACCTCACCTTGGACTGGCCTTTCTTTGCCCCCTTTAGCGGGAGGAATGACCAATATGGATTCACCGCTCAAAACCATCGCCTCGATCGCCTTCGGACTGGCCCTTATAGCCTGTCTCGGCATCGTCTTTGCCGCCTGCCAACCATCGGAACAAACCATGCGCGGCGCCATCGGTGAATTCTGCCACGACACCGAAGATTGTCGCACCGGGCTCAGTTGCAATGACAATTTATGCACCTGCGCCAATCCAGCGGCCTGTGACGCCTGTGAAAACGTCTGCCTGAAGATGGGCGAGTGTGAGGTCCAACCGGGCAGTTGCACCGGCGCCTGTCAGAATACCATTGAACAATGGTCGGACTCGGCAATCGATACCTTTGAGCAATGCTTTATGGACCGAAGTTGCAGCCAGCTCCAGGAAGACGATGAGCCGGCACAGACCTGTTATGATACCCTGCCGCCGATTCCCGAAGCCCGCGCCGATCGCTGCGAAAACTTCAAGGACGCCGCCCGCAATTGCGGCGCCGGACAAGGTGAGATCAACGAATTCGACAACGAATGTCCCATCATGGCAAGGACCCGAAGCGACGAGGTCTGGGCGCGAACCGATGCCTGCGCCGAGCGAATCTTCGAGGGCCATTGCCCCGACATTTTTGGTTGTCTCAACGATGTCTTCGACCTCTCCCCCGGATTCAGCGGTGCCAGCAGCGGCAACGGCACGCCCCCTCCGGCTGAGACGAACGACCCGATCGACGAGATGAATGACGAGTTCAACGGCATGAACTTCGACGCTGGCGGCTGATATTGTCGACGGCGCTGAAAACGGCTCACGCCCTCAGTCCACCTCGAGCACCACCACCAGATCTGCAGAACCCACGTCGTCGCCCGACGACACCTCCACGGAGCGCACCGTGCCGTCTACCGGCGCGGTGATACTGGTCTCCATCTTCATCGCCTCCGTCGACAATAGCGTATCTCCGCGCCTCACCTCGTCTCCCACGTCGACCTCCACGCTCACCACGGTCCCCTGCATCGGCGCCCCCACCTGGCCCGGACGAGCCGGATCGGCTTTCGGGCGCCCGGCGATCTCGAGCTCCGCAGATTTATCGACGATCACCACATCGCGTGGCTGTCCGTTGAGCTCGAAATACACCCGTCGCGTCCCGTCTTCGCGCAACTCGCCCAGGGCGACTAACTGGACTACCAGGGTCTTTCCCTCCTCGATTTCGACGATCGTCTCCTCGCCGACCTCCATGCCGTATAAATAGGGCACGGTCTCCAGAATCCGGTACTCACCGAATTCCTGAATCGTGCGGGCAAATCCATCAAACACCTTCGGGTAGAGCGCAAAACTGATCTCCTCGAGCCGCGTCGGCGCCCGGCCCAGCAGCAATTTTAGCTCCTCTTCTTTCTCCTCCCACGGATAGGGATCCATCTGCTCTCCGGCCCTTCCGGTCAGTGGCTCTTTTCCGCGCAGAACCGCCTTTTGCAGGCGCTCGGGAAATCCCTGATAGGGCTGACCCATCTTACCGTAGAAAAAGTCCACCACGGACTGCGGAAAATCGACCTCTTCGCCGCGGTCGGCCATTTCATAGACGGTCTCGAAGCTCAGATCGTTTTGCACCAAAAACATCGCCATATCGGCGACCACCTTGCTCGTCGGCGTCACCTTAACCAGCCGCCCCAGCTCCTGATCGACACGCTGATAGGTGCGCTTTATCTCACCCCACCGATCGCCCAATCCCAGTTGGACGGCCCGGGGCCGTAGATTGGAGTACTGACCGCCGGGAATCTCGTGGTTGTACACATCGGTCGTCGACGCTTTGAGCCCCGACTCAAACGGATAATACAACTCGCGAAGCTGTTCCCAGTGTTCGGCGAGCCGCTCCATTCTCTCCACGTCGAGACGGGGCTGACGCTCATCGCCGCGCAGGGCGTTGACCAGGGCATTCATCGACGGCTGACTGGTCAGTCCCGACATCGACGAAATCGCACAATCCACCACGTCCACACCGGCCTCGGCAGCCATCAAAAGCATCGCCACGCCATTTCCAGACGTATCATGGGTATGTAGATGGATCGGCAGGTCGACGGCCTCTTTCAAGCTCTCCACGAGCACCCGTGCCGAGTAGGGTTTTAATAGGCCCGCCATATCTTTTAGGGCGATAATATGAGCTCCCCGTGCTTCCAACTGCCGGGCCAGATCTTCGTAATAATTCAGGGTGTATTTATCTTCGCTCGGGTCGAGCACATCGCCCGTATAGCAGATCGACGCCTCCACGATTTTTCCGGCCCGCGCCACCTCCTCGATGGCCAGCTCCATATTGGGCACATAATTGAGGGCATCGAAGATCCGAAATACATCGATCCCGTGGTCGGCCGCCTCCTCGACGAAGGCCCGCACCACGTCGTCCGGATAATTCGTATAGCCGACGGCATTCGCCCCTCGCAGAAGCATTTGCAGCAAGGATCCCGGCAATTCCTGGCGCAACTGCACCAGCCGCTCCCAGGGATCTTCCTGCAGAAATCGCATGCACACATCGAAGGTCGCCCCGCCCCACATCTCGTAGGAAAATAGCCCGGGCAGAGAATGCGCCGTCGTCGGCGCCACATCTACCAGGTCGCGAGTGCGCACGCGGGTCGCCAAAAGCGACTGGTGGGCGTCGCGAAAGGTCGTATCCGTCACGAGCAATTCATCCTGCTCCACTAGCCACTTCGAAAGCCCCTCGGCGCCCCTTTTTTCAAAAACCTCGTAGGCCGGCGACTTCGGCGTCGGGCCCGACTTTTCGGCGACTTTGGGAACCAGCAGCGGCTCAGGCCGGTCAAAGCGACCCGTGCTTCCCGGCGGGCCGTTGACCGTAATATCGCCGAGGGCCATCAGCGCTTTCGTCCCCCGGTTTCGCCGCTTCGGAAAGATAAATAACTCCGGCGTCTCCTCGACAAACCGGGTATGGGTCTCGCCGTCCAAAAACTCGGGATGGCGCACCACATTTTGCAAAAAGGGCAAATTGGTTTTGACTCCGCGAATTCGAAATTCCGCCAGGCTCCGACCCAGCCGGCGCGCCGCGTCGTATAAATTTCGGCCCCAGCCGCTGACCTTTACCAGCATACTGTCGTAATGAGGCTGAACCACCGAGCCGGCACCGCCGACCCCGGCGTCGAGACGAATGCCATAGCCCGCCGCCGATCGATAGGTGATGATACGACCGGAGTCCGGAGCAAAATCGAGCTCTGGGTCCTCTGTGGTCACCCTGGCCTGAATAGCCTGTCCGTTGCACTCGATCTCGTCCTGCCCGCCGATGCCGATGGCGTCGCTGTCGAGCCGCTCACCGGCGGCGACCTGGATCATGGACTCGATCAAATCTCGCCCGGTCACCATCTCGGTCACCGTATGCTCGACCTGAATGCGGGTATTGACCTCGATAAAATAGATCTCTGTCGTGCCGTCGCGCTCCTCCACCAAAAATTCCGCGGTCCCGGCGCTCTCATAGCCCACCTCCTCGGCAAGGCGCAGGCTATATTCGTGGAGTCGCTCTCGCACCTCGTCATTGAGATTCGGCGCCGGCGCCAGCTCCACGAGCTTCTGCAATCGCCGCTGCACCGAGCAGTCGCGCTCGTATAGATGAACGCGATTTCCGTGCTTGTCGCCGAGTAACTGCACCTCGATATGGCGCGGCCGGTCGATATAGCGCTCCAGAAATACGGACGGGCTGGCAAAAGAGGCCTTCGACTCGCTCTGCGCCGATCGCACCGCCTCTTCGAGCTTATCCTCGGACTCCACGAGCCGCATTCCCCGCCCGCCACCGCCGTGAGCTGCCTTCACCAGCAGCGGATAACCGATCTTAGCTGCTGCGTCCTTTGCCTCGTCCAGATCGTCGACCGGTTCGTCCGTCCCCGGCACCACTGGGACCCCGGCCCCGATCGCCACCTTTCGGGCCCGCAACTTATCGCCCAGCGCTCGCATCACCTCCGGCTGTGGCCCGATCCACACCAGGCCGGCGTCGATCACGGCCTCTGCGAAGTCGGCGTTCTCACTTAAAAATCCGTAGCCCGGGTGAATCCCGTCGACTCCCTTGTCGAGGGCCAATTCAATGATCGCATCGCCGTCGAGATAGGCGTCGACCGGCTTTCCTTTCTCGCCAATCTGATATGCTCGATCGGCCTTGTAGCGATGAATCGACAGGCGATCCTCCCAGCTATAAATCGCCGTCGTCGAGATCCCCAACTCCGTACACGCCCGAAAGATACGAATGGCGATTTCGCCGCGATTGGCAGCGAGAATATTGCGAATCGGTCTTGTCATCGTCAGCCATCCTCGAATTTAATTTTCTCAATTGATTCCATCTGCCATTCGCTGCGCCGCCTCTTCCAGGACATCCCGGGGCTGGGCGACACAAAAACGCACCAGATCTCGCCCCCCGTCGCCATCGAAAAACGCCGACCCGGGCACGGAGGCCACCCCCGTCGTGCCCAGAAGTTTCATCGCCGCCTGCTTCGAGTCCTCACAGCCCAGTGCCGAGACATCTGCCAGCACATAATATGATCCCTGCGGCACCATCGGCTCCAACCCACCTTCTCGAAGGGCCTCACAGAAGAGATCTCGATTCTGGCGATACCGCTCACATATCTGGTCGTAATACCCGTCGTCGAGCACCTCGAGCGCCTCCGCCAGACCGTATTGAAGCGGCGTCGGCGCACAGATATAAAATAGGTCGTTGACCAGCCCGATGGGCTCTGCCAGCTCCGGCGGCGCCGCCGCATATCCAAGCCTCCACCCCGTAATGGCAAAGGTCTTCGAAAATCCCGAGATCGTCACCGTCCGCTCTCGCATCCCCTCAAAGGTCGCAAGGCTGCGGTGGCGATGGCCGTCAAAGACCATATATTCGTAGATCTCGTCGGTCACCGCCAGCAGGTCGTGGCGTTGGCAAAACGCGGCAATGGCCTCCAGCTCATCCTCACCGAAGACCTTTCCCGATGGATTACCCGGTGTGTTGACCAGCACCGCCCGGGTATTCTCACTGAGCGCCGCCTCCAGATCCCCCGGCTCAAGGCGCCAATCCGGACGCCGAAGCCTCACCGTCTTCGCCCGACAACCGCTGACCTTGATGGCGTTGATGTGATAGCCGTAATAGGGCTCAAAGACGATGATCTCATCGCCGGGATTAAAAAGCCCCTGCAAAGTGCAGCAAAACGCTCCCGCCGACCCCACGGTGGTCACCAATTCGCGGTCGGCGTCGATCTGTAGACCATTATACCTCTTTAACTTCGCCGCCACCGCTTCTCTGAGCTCCGATACCCCTGAATATTTGCTGTAAATGCTCTTATCGTCGCTGACGGCCTTCGACGCCGCCTTTAGCAACTCCGGCGGTGATGGCAGCGGGCAGATCCCCTGACCGAGATTAATTCCGCCCACTTCTCGGCATTTTGCCGTCATTCCCCGGATCTGCGATTGCTCCAAAAACGCCACCCGCCGACTTCGCTGCCCCTTTGTCGTTTCACTCACGTCGCCAACCCTTCGTCTTGAGAGGAATTACGCGACCAGAAACGCCCTCAACAAATCAACGGTCGCCTTCAAATCGCCCTTGTGAATCGTCTCCGTGACGGTGTGAATATTGCGCGTCGGGATGCTCAGTGTGATCGCCTTGCTCCCGCTGCGCGACCGCTGCAGTGCACCGGCGTCGGTCCCGCCCATCGGTAATACCTCGTATTGATGCGAAATCTCTTTATCTTCGGCGAGCTCGATAAATGCATCGACGAGCTCTTTATGACTCACCGAATAGGAATCGAGGATCTTGATCGCCGTTCCATCGCCCAATTCCGTGACCTGCTGCTCGTTGGGGACCCCCGGGATGTCGACGGCCAATGTGGTATCGACGGCAATGCCGATATCGGGGTCGATATCGAATCCCGATGTCGTCGCCCCGCGAAGACCGATCTCTTCCTGCACCGTAAATACGACGTGCAAGTCGTAATTCGTCCTCTCCAATTGCTCCAAAAGCCGTATTCCCACCCAGCAGGCGGCGCGGTTATCCAGACATTTTCCGGAGACCAATTCGCCCATCTCCACAAAATCCTGCACCAGTGTCACCGGATCGCCGGGGCGAACTCGCTCGCGCAATTCCTCTTCTTCCAGCCCGGTGTCGACGAAAAATTCACTGATCTCGGGGATCTTTTTTCGCTCCTCCTCAGTGGTCATATGATAGGGCTTTCCGCTGGGATTGAGATTTCCGATGATCTCGTCGCCGCTGCGGGTCTCGATTCGAACCCGGCGCGCAAAGAGATTTCGGGTATCGAACCCACCCAGGTTGTGGACGCGCACAAACCCATCCTCGTCGATGCGACGCACATAAAATGCGATCTCATCCATATGACAGGCCACCATCACTCGCTTCGCATCGGCGCTGTCGTCGGTCGGCCGCTTGCGACAGATCAAATTCCCCATCACGTCAGTGCGCACCTCGTCGGCCACCTCTTCGACCCGCGATTTAATAAAGTCCCGCACTCTCTCTTCTCGTCCCGGTGCACCGGGCAATTCCGACAGCTTTTTAAGCAAATCCATCTCAAATTCCTCGATATGGCAATGCAATAAGGGATTTTATATCGATCGAATGGTGGTCTCGGCCACTCGATCCAATACCACGTCTACCGGCGATCACGTAAGTCGAATCGCGTCCCGCACCGTTGCCGATCGAGGCTGTGCGACAATTTGTCACTTTTGGCTTTACTTTCCACTGTCTATTCTGCACGATGCGCGCGCATTTGATGCAGCGAAGTATTTTATCTCATCAGCCCACCGGGCGATGAGAATCACGACCTAATTCGCCGGCGAGGAGTACCGCAATGGCAGCAGATCATGACGACCACGATGGACCAATCCACCAGGCTCCCTGGGTGGTGCCGATGACCGTCGGCATCTGCCTTGGTTTTGTCCTTTTGATGATGGCCATTCGCTACTTCTTCGCTGCCGACCTCGGCGCGCCGATGTAGCCGCCTACGGCTTCGGAATGCGCAGCGTTTCACTGATCATCGCGCTTCCGCTGACGGCGTAGACCAGTACCAGCGGATGCAGCGTCCACGGGCCGAGCTCCACTGACCCTCCCCACAGCTCGACGCCCACATTTCCCGTATAAAACGCCCCGGCCAACACAACGACGATCACTAAGCTCGTCGGGATCGGCGTCCCCTCGTAATAGGGGACTTTGCCGGATTCGCCCATCAACTGGTCAGACGTCACATTATAGCGCGCCAGCCGGGCAATCCCGCAGGCCACAAAAAAGACCAGCACTGCTGTATCCCAGCCTCCCTGCATTCCCACCGTATAACCGATGACCGCCGGCGCCACGCCGAAAGACACGATATCCGACAACGAGTCCAGATCGGCGCCCAGCGTGGAGTGTTGTCGACGCCACCTGGCCACTGCTCCATCGAGAAAATCCAGGGCCAGCGCCACCGGAAGCAGCGCAAACCCGATCCATAATCGCACCGAATTTCCGCTGTCCAGATAATGCAAACAGGCAAAAATTGCTCCCATCCCGCAGGCCGCATTGGCCAGCGTCAAAAAATCGGCGGCCGCAAAGGAGCGGAGCATAGAAAAGCGGGCCTTTCGGCCTGCCGGAGGGACATCGTCGACACTGCTCATGTGCGGCTTCCTACGGACACGGATTCACTCATTTCTTCCCATTCCATCTCAAAATCAAGTTCCACATCGCCACCCAATTCCCTGGCCAGCCGCCGGTCGAAATCGGCCATCTCCGCGTCTTCGAGGCTGACCTCTTCTTCGTCCGACGAAAAGATGGTCTGTCCAAATACAAGCTCCGCCGTCGCCTGCTCGCGGGCCTGCTCGCCGGCCTCCAATTGCTCGGCAACGCGCGGGAATTTGTAGTAGCGATCACCCTCATCGCTGACCTCGATGTCGGCCTCAAAGTCGACGAGAAGCCGCTCACCGGCCTTCGATGTCTCGAAGATCTTGGCGTCGACAGGCCGCGAGACGCCGTCGTCGGCAGATAAATATACGGCCTGCACCAACTCTCGCCGCTCGTTTTCGCGGGCCACACGCTTTTTCTTTAGCCGCCGCCTCAAAGCCCGGGTTCCGGGAACCGCAAAAAAGAGCGAGCTAAATACCAGTGGCACCCAGCCGAGGCCGATGGCGACCGCCGAGCTCAAGCTGACGACGCTTCCCAAAACGACGATGCCCATGGTCAGGTTGAACGCGTTTAACAGGGTGATCCACGTATCGGTCTTCTTTGGATTTTTGCCGGTCAGAGAACCGAATTTGACGGGCCGCTTCCAGATCGGCGCCGGTGCCGACTGGTCGTCGTCGACGCCGGCCTCGGCAGTCACCCGCAGATCGTCGAAGCGATATACCAGCACCCCTTCGTCGGAGACGTCGATATCGCCGCGAAAACGAACCGCGCTGGCCGTCAACGCCCGCTCCGCTGCCTCCAGGCTGCTCCCCGTGCGCGATGCCCAGTCGGCCGCCGTGACGCGACCTCCATTTTCGCGCACGAATCGGGCAAAGGCCTTCTCTGCCGCCAGTGGATCGCGCTCCGTCTGCGGCCCGAAGACATAGCGAAAGACCTTTTTATACAGCGGTTCTGAGGGCTTTTCTTTTGTCCGACTCTTGAGCTTTCCCATCAGTCCGCCGCCGCCGCGGCGCCCCATTCCCCCGCCGTACATTCCTCGTCGTCCCATTCGCCGATGAGAACGGCGAGGCATCCGCCCGCGCTGCGCCGAATCAAAAAAGCTGATCCAGAACATCACCTCCAGCACGCGCATGATCAGATAAAACGGCAGGAGCATCATCTCGCCGCCGGCGTCTGAATCCGACGACGCCGCCGCGGCCACCCCGGCGATGGCGAACGCCAAAAGCAGCACCACAAAGGCCACCGTATAGCCCACCAACATCACCATAATCCAGGCTTTAAAACCCAGAGTCAGGGCGCCCCATACCTTCTTTTTGAAATCGTACCACCAGCGACCGGGCTGATGTCCGCGGCGCTTGAACTTCGGATCGAAGCGGTACAGAAGCTGCCCCTCGTCATCGACATCGAGGTGGCTTTGATAATGCTGAATCATCTGCCTCAGCACCTGCTCGGTTTCCTCGAGCCCAAGCCCCGTATCAGCCGACACGTCTCCCGCCGTCGCCACTCCGTCGCGGCGCCGCAGGCTTTTGAGGATTCGATCCTCGAATTCGAATTCCGTCAGGCGTTTCCCCATGGAGTCGAAGCGTTCTCGGGCATCAGAAGAAGTGAGCGGGCGAGTGGCTAATTACACGGGACAAGATTTAAATGAAATGCGGTACCGGCGTGAGCATTGGGCCAGATTTGGGTCGAACCGAGTGCAGGCGTAGTATCACTACTTCAAGCGAGAGTCGTCCCAAAGATGGCTCAATGAGCCGCCGAGACGTTCGCTTCAGTTAAATCGCGTCCCGTTTATAAACGATCAGAGGTCGTCGAACCTTCCGTGACGCCCCTGTCCGTCGGCAAATCGCTGTGCGCCGTCGCGCGCCTCTTTTTCGATGGCCGCCTGACCGAGCTCAAACTCTCGGGTCATGGCCTCCGCCTCCGGCAGACCCCATTGGGAGTACGCCGCACGGCGATCGCTGCGAAGGCAAA
>SKQC01000252.1 GCA_007119175.1 Myxococcales bacterium
CTTTTGGTCGGCTGGTCAGAGCGGGAACCGAACTCGGATTTGACGTTTCACGCCGGCGACTCTCAGTATTCTGGCGAGCAGGCCGCTCAGGCGCGGGCACGGCTGGTCAACAACCGCGGATGGTGGATCACCGACGGCGGTGAGGTACCGTAATTGACACCTGACCGGGCTTGCCGATACAACCGGATCGCTTCAGCGGTCGGACTGACGCAACGGAAGCCCAATCCATGAGAGATCACCTGAAAATCAGTTATGTCGAGGGCGGCGCGAAAACCCTGATTATCGTGGCCATAGTGGCCTTGCTTTTCAGCGGGGCGCTTGGTTGCAGTGGATGTGAGCGAAGCGCCGCTGGCGAGGAGTTTGAGGCCGGATTCAACGCCGATATATTCTCCTTTGCCGTCAGCGCCGACCCGCAAACTCTCGATCCGGGGAGAATGAGCGGCGCGCCGGAAGGGCGCATCGCCTTTAATGTATTTGAGGGATTGATGGCCCCCGGTCCGACCACGGAGGACCTCGACGACCCCACCGATGTCGTCGTGCCCGGTGTCGCCGAATCCTACGATATAAGCGACGACGGCCGCACATATACATTTCACCTGCGGGACAACGCGCGCTGGTCGAACGGAGATCCGGTCACGGCCCGCGATTTCGAGCTTTCCTGGAAGCGAATTTTGACGCCCGATTTTCCCGGCGACTATGTCCAGCTCTTATATGTTCTGGAAAACGGCGAAGCCTATTCGCAGGGCGAGATCGAAGACTGGAGCAAGGTGGGCGTAAAATCGATCGACGACCGAACGCTGGAGGTCACGCTCGGGCAGCCGACCCCTTATTTTCCGGAGTTGGTCGCCTTTTATACCTTTTATCCGGTGCCCGTCGCCGTCGTCGAAGAACACGGCACGCGGTGGACTCGCCCGCAAAATATCGTCGGCAACGGCGCCTATAAACTCACGGAATATCGGCCGCAGCGGGATATGCTGCTCGAGAAAAACGAGTATTATTGGGACGCCGACAACGTCTCCATCGACAAGGCCAGGGCGCGGATTATCGAGGATACGAACGCCGTGGTAAACGCCTACCGCACGGGCATGTTGCACTATTCGGGAGCGTCGCTTCCGGTAGCGCAGATCGCGGCCCTGATGACTCATCCCGACTATTTTACAGAACCGATGCTGGGGACGTATTACCTGCGCTTTAACGTCTCCGACGAGTCGAATCCACTTTCGGACACCAAGGTGCGGCGCGCGCTGGCAATGGCCATCGACCGGCGCTCATTGGTCGAGGAGACGATGAATAATCTCTACGAGGTGGCTTATGGGTATGTGCCACCGATGGCGATGTGGGAGTCGACGGCTGATTCGCCCGAATACAGCCCGTCAGAAGCGCGCGAATTACTCGCCGAAGCTGGCTATCCGGAAGGCGAGGGGTTTCCGGAATTCGAATATCTGTACAATACCGATGAAAACCACAAGCTCATCGCCGAGGCGGTGCAAGCGATGTGGGAGCGAAATCTGGGCATCCGCGTCACTCTGGTCAACAAGGAGTGGCGCACCTACCTGCAGGACGTCTCCACTGTGAATTACGATATTGCCCGCGCCGGTTGGATCGGCGACTACAACGATCCGAGCACCTTTTTGCAAAAATGGGAGACCGACGACGGCAATAACAACACGGGTTGGTCCGACGAGGAATACGACGAGTTGATGGACCGGGCCCGCGCCGAGCCGGATCCAGATCAGCGATTAAAGCAATTGCAAAAAGCAGAAGAGATCGTCATGGAACGAGGGCCGATTATCCCCATCTACTACTATACCAATAATATTCTGGTCTCCCGTCATCTTCAGGGATTTAAGCCTCATAATCGGGACATCCATCTGCTCAAATATATGAGCTTTGCTGATCCGTCCGAAACCGACGCGGCAGGGGAGTAAGCGGACGTGACACGGTTTATTCTACGACGCAGCATCGCCTCAATTTTCGTGATCTTCACGATTATCATCATCTCTCTGTGGATCACCCGGCTGGCGCCGAGCAACCCCTGTCTGGAGGAGCGCGAAGTTCAGGCGTGCACCTGCGTGAAGATGCACCACCTGGACCGCCCGGTGTTTCCGGTGTACAGCCCGCCACCGCTGGCTCCACTCGACGGATGTCAGTACTGGGAGGCCGAGTCCGATTGGCAGATCATTCCGGCGATTACGATTCCCTTTACCGACGGTGAGAGCACGACCTGGCCGATTCATATCATCGGCCTGTCAGACTGGGGCAATACCCAGGCTGCGATCTATTTGCGCACGCTTTCCAGGGGAAGTCTCGGCGACTCGATGATCACGGATCGGACGGTCATGGAGACGCTGGGCGCGGCGCTTCCCTATACCATTCAGCTCGGCTTACAGGCCCTGTTAATCGCCTTGTTAATTGGAATTCCGGCGGGGCTCATCGCCGGATTGCGCCAGAATACACCGACCGACTACGGGGTGATGACCGTGGCAATGATCGGGGTCAGTATCCCCAATTTTGTGCTGGGGCCGCTGCTGATCTTGTTATTTTCGCTGCATCTGGGCTGGTTTAGCGCCGTCGGCTGGTATACGTGGCAGGATAGTATCTTACCGAGTATTACGCTGGGGCTATTTTACGCGGCATACGTCGCCCGGCTGACCCGTGGCGGCGTCCTCGAGGTGATTCGAAAGGACTATATTCGCACCGCCCGGGCCAAGGGATTGAGCGAAAAAATCGTGGTCATGCGCCACGCTCTAAAAGGGGCGCTTTTGCCGGTGGTCAGTTATCTGGGACCGGCGTTTGCGGCCCTGTTGGCGGGGTCGGTGGTCGTCGAGGAGATCTTTAGCCTCCCCGGGGTGGGAACCCATTTTGTGCGCTCGGCGCTCAACCGCGACTACAACCTGGTGCTGGGGACGATCATTTTGTACTCCACGCTGCTAGTCACTTTGAATCTTCTGGTAGATATTCTCTACACCGTGCTCGATCCGCGGGTCAGTTACGACGACGAATGACGAGACCGCACCGATGACTACGAATCTACCATTTCCCGACGGTGAGCAGGGGCCGCCAGACGGGACCGGCAAGCACGATACGCTCGGCGCCGACGGCTCGCTTGAAGGTGAGGACGCTCTCATCGAGGGGACGAGTCTGTGGAAGGACGCCTTCCGCCGGCTGATCAAAAACCGCGCCGCCATGACCGGCCTGCTCATCGTCTTATTTATGTCGGCGGCGGCGATTTTATATCAGCCGATCGTAGAGTACGGCACCCGATTTACCCAGGATGAGCAGCATTCCTATATCATGCCCAAGGCGCCGGGCTCGTATAGTGTGCCGTCGTATCACTACCGGCTGATGGACCCCGAGGGAGATTTAAGCTTCGAGGAGATCGACCGCGAGGGGACGGGAACCATCGACTTTCAGGACGTCCACGAGGCCTACCGGCGCTGGGAGTTCAACCGACTTGACCGAGAGGGAAACGGCAAATTGTCCTGGGAGGAGTATGAACGCGCTCCATTCAGCATGAGCGCCGAGACAGTGCCCGATTGCGAGCGCTGGAGTGAAATTCGAATGAGTATGGCGCCCATCGAGGAGCGCTCGATCTTCGATTGCGACGCCGACGAGCAGGGCTATCTGCAATTTACCAATGCCGGGCTCCTCGTCGAGATCGTCTCTGCCGGCGAGGCCCGCGATATCATCAATCGCCTCGATGAGACCGGCAGTGGATACCTGGAACCCCACGAATACCACGGACTTCCCCGTCCGGAGCGAAATTGGCTCGGCACTGACCAGTTGGGCCGCGATTTGCTCACGCGCCTTATCTACGGGGGGCGAATCTCGCTTGCCGTCGGATTATTGGCGACGCTGGTGTCATTTCTGATCGGTGTCACCTGGGGGGCGACGGCGGGATTCGTCGGCGGCAAGGTCGACAATATTATGATGCGCATCGTCGACGTGATGTATGGGCTGCCGTTTATCTTTTTGGTCATCTTGCTGATGGTCGTCTTCGGCCAGAATATCATCCTGCTCTTCATCGCTCTCGGCGCCGTGCAGTGGTTGACGATGGCGAGGATCGTACGCGGGCAGGTTATTAGCTTAAAAAGCCAGGAGTTCGTGGAGGCCGCCCAGACCATCGGTGTATCAAAGCCGGCGATTATCTTTCGGCACCTGATCCCGAATGCCCTTGGACCGATCATCGTCTACGCCACGTTGACCGTGCCGGCCGTGATGCTCGAAGAGGCATTTTTATCCTTTCTGGGCCTGGGCGTGCAGGCACCGCAGACCTCCTGGGGAGCGCTGGCCAGTGAGGGACGTCAGGTCATGGAAATGGCCCCGTGGATGATCCTGTGGCCCGGCCTGGCGCTGGCGGTCACATTGCTGAGCCTGAACTTTTTGGGTGACGGGTTGCGCGACGCACTCGATCCGCAGCTTCGCAAAGATTGACGACGACTGCAGCGAGTTGAAAGCGCGATGAGCGAACCGATACGGACGATGGGAATACAGTGAGTTCAGAGGAGAAAAAATCGACGAAAGGGGAGGGCGATGAGGCGCTGCTCGAGGTCCGCGGCCTAAAGACTTATTTCGATGCCGACGGCCGCACCGTTCGCGCCGTCGACGGAGTCAGTTTCCACGTTCGGCGCGGTGAGTGTGTGGGCGTCGTCGGTGAGTCGGGCTCTGGAAAATCGGTCTGCCAGATCTCGATTCTGGGGCTGATTCCCTCGCCACCGGGGCGAATCGCCGGTGGGGAAGTCATCTTCGACGGCGACGACCTGGTCGGAGCGCCGGAGGAGAAATTGCGAAAGATCAGGGGAAATCGAATCTCCATGATCTGGCAGGACCCGATGTCGAGCCTCAATCCCTTTTTGCGGATCTCACGACAGCTTCTGGAGCCCCTGCAGCTCCACAAGGGGATGAACGAGGAGGAGGCCCGCAAGGCGGCGATTGAGATGCTCGACAAAGTGGGCATCCCCGGCGCAAGCGAGCGCATCGACCAATATCCCCACCAATTTTCCGGGGGAATGCGCCAGCGGGTCATGATTGCCATGGCGCTTTTATGCCAGCCGGAATTGCTGATCGCCGACGAGCCGACGACGGCCCTGGACGTCACGATTCAGGCCCAGATTCTGGGATTGATAAAAGACCTGAGAAAAGATTTCGGCACCAGTGTTATCGTGATCACTCACGACCTCGGCGTGGTCGCCGGAATGGCTGACCGCATCATCGTGATGTACGCCGGACGGATCATGGAGAGCGCCCCGGCGATGGAGATCTTTCATCAGCCCGCTCACCCCTACACGGTGGGGCTTTTAAAGAGTGTGCCCCGCCTCGACCGGGGACGCACGGATCGGTTGATTCCCATCGAGGGCCGGCCGCCGGATACATCGAAAAAGATCTCTGGCTGTCCCTTTGCCCCGCGATGTGCGTGGGCGGAGGATAAATGCCGAAAAGAGCGCCCCCCGCTTCGCAGTATTAATGACGAACACGAGGCGGCCTGCTGGCGCGCCGAAGAGGTATTTGCCGCCGCCGTCGGGGCCAAGGCGTCGTCAAAGCGGGTCAGCACCATCGAAAAACGAGCCGGCGACGGGGAGATCACAGAGCAGGTCCTCGCCGAAATTGACGGCGAAAAAGAGCCGGAGCCCGCCACAGAGACGGCCGACGAGGGAGTAAGCGATGGGTGAACCGGAGCCGTTGCTCAAGATTCGCGATCTGAAGATGCACTTTCCCGTCTATCGCGGAGTCTTTATCCGCCGCGAGGTCAATCGGGTGCGGGCCGTCGACGGGCTGTCCTTTGATATCCGCCAGGGCGAAACACTGGGGCTTGTCGGCGAGTCAGGCTGCGGAAAGTCGACGACGGGCCGGGCGATCATCCAGCTTTATCGCCCCACCGACGGCGAGGTCATCTTCGACGGCGACGACCTCTGTAAGCTCGACGAGGACAAGCTGCATCCGCTGCGGCGCGACCTGCAGATGATCTTTCAAGACCCTTATGCCTCACTCAATCCGAGGATGACAGTCGGCGATATCATCGCCGAACCACTGCGGGTTCATAAACTGGCCAAGGGGAAAGAACGACGGGAAAGAGTTCAGGAATTGATGGATATTGTCGGTCTCGATCCCAGATTCATCAGACGTTATCCCCATGAATTCTCCGGCGGCCAGCGCCAGCGCATCGGAATTGCCCGCGCTCTGGCATGTGAGCCGCGATTTATCGTCTGCGACGAGCCGATCAGCGCTCTCGATGTCTCCATTCAGGCCCAGATCATGAATCTGATGGAGGACCTACAACAGCAATTCGATCTGACGTTTTTGTTCATCGCCCACGATCTGGCGGCGGTGCGACATATCTCGGATCGCATCGCTGTGATGTACCTGGGTAGACTTGCTGAATTGGCCGATGGGGAGTCGATTTATACCAATCCGCTTCATCCCTATACGGAGGCGTTGATGTCGGCGGTGCCGATTCCGGACCCCGAGATCGAGCGGGAGCGCACACAGATCGTTCTCGAAGGAGATGTGCCAAGTCCACTGAATCCACCTACGGGCTGCGTCTTTCATACGCGCTGTCCCTACGCCTGGGAGCGCTGCAAGATGGAGACTCCCGAATTTCAGGAAGCGGAGCCCGGCCATCAGGTCGCCTGTCACCTGCTCGACGAGCCGGAGCGCCGTAAACAGGGCGCCGTGGAGCGGCAGACCACCAGCGCCGCTCCCACAGAGGATACGGCGACGGATGGTACGCCGGACGAGGCAGTCGAAGAATCTTCGGAAATTATCGAAGAAACCGAAGAACCCACAACTAACCCCGCTGAGACCGAAGAAAATTCGGATAAACCAGGAAAAACCGAAGATTCTTCGAGCTCCAGGGAAGACGCAGAGGCGCCTGCATGAGGCTATATTTCCACGGGCAACGACGGATTTTGCTGGTCCTTGTCGCCGTGGTCTGGGCCCTGACAGGGTGCCGTACGCCAGTGGCCGTCGAGGGCGACCTCGAAATTGAACCCTTCGAAAACCCGGCGGCATCGCTCACCCAGGACCCCTCCGGGCAGTGGTACGTGCTGGCACAGCGCGGTGAGATGCCCGGCGACTTTCTCACCGTTGAATTTCAGGACGAGACCCATCTTTTCGTGACCGGGGGCCAGGGCCGGCGATCGGCGAGAATCTTGCCGCTTAGCCGCGTCGATGCCCGGTGGCTCCAGGATGCCTCCGAGCAGTCGGCGCATCTCGAATTTTATGACCAGCCGGCGGACGTGGTGGTGGAGTCGACCATCGGTATCTGGCAAGGCGGAGAAGCGCAGGACATACGCTGGCTGGGGCCGCCGCCGGCGACGCGATCGCGGGGAATCGCCCTTACCAGTGACTTCGACTATCTAAAATCGCCATCGATGCCGGATTATATCCGTGGCGTCGTGGAGATGAGTGAAGACGGCGTAGAGCATCGCATTGACGAACTCTCAAGTGACGACGGGCCCTATCTCTTGATTCCCGATGGTCCGGTCACCCGATCGGGGCCGCGAGCGGCGACCCTGGTCGACATTCCCTTCGATGAAGAATCGGTTGTCGGCTGGTTCTTCGAGAAGGTCAGCGGCTACGACGTGTCGAATAATGCCGAGCTGCGCGAAATGGCGGGCCGATTGAGTGTGGAGCTGCTTTTGGCCGGTCAGGGCGATGAGATCCGCGTCGGATTCGCCGGCGACGGTGCAGCGCCACGGCGGCCCGGTTTGGAGCGCCCCGTAGCACTTGCCGAGTCGGGCTTTGTCATCGATGCCCAGGCCAGCCAGGTGCAACTTAAAGATGGGCTCCGCGGGATCGACGATCTATATAAAAATCACCCGCTGAGCGCGGCATTTAGATTTGCGCAAGCCCGGGATGCGTGGCGAGTCGACGACGGGGCCTTTGCTACGAGACTTCGCCACCAGGACCTGGTGGCCGCCGGCGGCTACCTGCAGTGGATGGGGGCGGCAGCACTGGCCGGGCAAGACGGCATCGGGCCCGATCTGGCGATCTACGCCGCGCGGGGGTTTGCCTACGAGCAAGACTGGGAGTCCGTAGAGGGGTATGCCAGCCGTGCCGTAGAGCAATTTGCCGATTGGCCGCTGCAGCAGGGTGCATTGGGAATGGCCAGGGCCCGCCTGCTACTGAGCGAGGCGCATCGCGCACGGGGAGCCGAAGAGTTGGCTATCGACGAGCTGGCGCGGGCTGCAGACGATTTTCTGCGCGCTGAGGACCCCTATCGCTCCACGCTCACAAATCGCCGGCGTTATCTGCGCCAGGGCGGTGGTGATTTCGAGGCTGCCGCGCAGCAATTTGAAGAAATCGGCGCCGACTACGAAGCGAGCCGAACTTTGTTGCTCGCTGCAGCTACCGATATTGGGCATGGCCGCTTCGAAGACGCCCGGCGCCGACTCGACGTCTGGACCGACAAATGGGCCGAGCGAGCATCGAAGCGATTGTTGCTTTTTTCCTGGGCCCTCGACGATCGCCTGGCCTGGATGGTCGGCGATGCCGTAGATGCCGAGGGCCTCGTCGAGCGCGGCCGGGAGTCCGTCAATTTACGCGCCTGGGAGGCCGTGGTCACCTCGGCACTGACCCAACACGCCTGGCGTGCCCTCTACGACGAAATGGATATCGGAAGACTGGGCGAGCTTTTGACGGAGGGAACTCTTCGCAGCGATAGCTCACTATTTGCCCACGAGACCGATTCCACCCTCGGCGTGGTCTGCTCGGATGTCGTATTTTCGGCAGACGGGGCCTTTGATAAGGGGATTTTTTCCCGTGATTGCCACGAGCGAATCGAGAGTTTTTTGACCACGCCGGCCGGTGTTGAGTCAATTCTGGACGGGGGATATCGATTTATTCAGCGCGGTGAATTAAAGGCCGCCGAAGATCTGGAGGCGGTCGTCTTTGCGGCCGTCGAGGAGCATGATGATCCGCTGTGGGCCGAAAGTCGCGCCCGTGGATATCTGTACCGAGCTGCGCTGGCCGGAGAATTGCGTTTTCGTGACTCCCCCGGTGGCGATGATGACGCTGAGGACGTGATTTTCAATTCTATTCAAGAGGCCTTCGAGATATTGGCAGCACATCTCGAACCCAGAGAGGCGCCGGCAATTCTTCGCGAGCTCGCCGAGGAATTCGACGCCCGCGGATTCGACCGGATCACGCTGGCTTTATATGAGGCGTCGAGACAAACGGCGCGAGATACCAATCGAAGCAGCGATGAATTCGAATCGGCGCTAGCTCTCGCTGACGCTCGCTACCGGGCAGGGGCGTGGACCGATCTTGCGGAGATGGACAATGTAGCAAGTCCGCTTCACGCGGCGCGAATCGATCTATATCGGGGGCATGCAGAGATCCTGCGCGAGAATTTCGGCAACGGCCGTCGATATATCGAGCGAGGGCTCACCCAGGCCGATGATTTCGGCGATATTCAGCGCGGCCGGGTCTACCACCTGGCGGGGCAAATGGCGCTGGAGCGCGACGACGCGCAGGCCTTGCGAGAATTTGTCGAGCAGGGCCTGGCGATTTTATCGTCGCTACCCGATGGAATAGCAGACGGAGAGCAGAGCCGCATTTTGGAGACTTTGGTGCGGACACAATACGTCCACCTGCTGCTTATGGAGGGCCAGCGAGACGAGGCATTTGCTCAATCGGAGAAAGCTCAAAGCCTGGCCTCGGAGTTGTCACCTCGCTCGGGGGCGGAAGTGCATCATCAGGTTTTTCGCGCCGCCCTTCGCACAGCCGATGGACCCCGGCGGTATTCGGAATTAATCGCTGGATTCGATGAGCTCAATCGCTCTCTGCCGGAGAATGTGGCGATTCGCTTGCGCCGCGATATGATTCACTATCTCGCACAGGTTTCTCTCCACGACGGTGATGTGCGTCGTGCACTCAACCGATCGCGCTCGGTCATCGGCGAAGGACTGGGGCTGTCGTTGAAGCGTCAACAACACCACTGTGGAATCGGGGCGGTCCGGCTTTTCGCCGACGAGCAGCACCTGGCAAAATTTCATCTCAATCGCTGTGTGGCCGACGATCCCGAGACCGTGTCGGCAGCGCATGCCGAGCTATTGATGTCTCTCGCCGATCCGGAGGCCTCGGTTTCCTATCGCGTGGGGCTTGCCGAACACCTTCGCAATCAATTGCCCGACGTGGCGAAGGGCGACAGGGCGCGAATTGAATGGCTGATCGCGCTGACACAACCCAGCCAGGACGAAGACGAAGCTCAGCGCGCACGGCTTCAAGAACGCCTGAATGCAGAGCCCGGCGATGACCAGGAGGAGAGCAATCGTGAGCTATTGGAAGCGACGGTGGAATTCGTCGAATATCTGCTGGATACCGCTCAATACGACGAAGCAGACCAGATTCTTCACAGTGACTCCTCAATCTTTTTCGAATCCGGTATCAACGCCGAAGCGCAGTGGATGGAGCTGCGCACGCTCTCGCGGCTTCGGCAGTTGCGACCGTTTGCCGCCTTCGAGACCGTCACCCGACTCCTCGATGAGCCCGACGAGTTGGACGACGAGCACCGCGCCCGCGGCTACTATTATCGCGCCATGGCAAATCTGCAGGTCGATAGAATTTTTCCGGCCCTCCGAGACATAGAGCGGGCCCGCGAGTTCGCCGATTCAGACTCGGAGATCGGCCAGAAACTCGAGGAGCTGGAATCGACGGCCGAGGCGATTCGTTTCGGTCCGTGACGCGATAAGTTTTCGATGACCCCTACCAAGCCCCCCCGGAATCTCATGGAGAACGCTGTAATTCTGCGCGGAGTGCGCACCCATAACCTCAAGGGTTTCGATTGCTCGATTCCCCACCATCGGCTGACGGCCGTCACCGGTGTAAGTGGATCCGGAAAGTCGAGTCTCGCTTTTGATACGCTCTACTCCGAGGGGCGTAGACGCTATACGGAGTCATTGTCGACCTATGCGCGGCAATTTCTGCAACGTATGGCACGTCCTCCCATCGACGCCATCCACAACGTGCAGCCCGCCGTCGCTTTAGAGCAGAAAAACGAGGTGAGCAACGCCCGCTCCACGGTGGGGACGGTGACCGAGATCGACGATCACCTGCATCTATTATTTACCCACGCATCGACCACCTATTGTCCGAATTGCGAAGTTCCGGTCTACCGCGATGATCCGGCCCGGGTCGCCGAGACACTGGGCAATCTCGACGAGGGCACCAGGCTTATCGTCGTTGCCGAGGTCGACGCGCCCGTCGAGGAACACCGGGGGACATTGTTGGAGCAGCTCGTCGGCGATGGTTATCGGCGGCTATATATCGACGGCGAGACGGTGGACGTCAAAGATCGAGGCATTGAGGAGCTTTTAGACCAGTCGTCATTTCCGGTTCTGATCGACCGCCTGGTGGTCCGCGACGGCGACCAGATGCGGGTGGCCGAAGCCGTGGAGGCGGCGATGGCGCTGGGCGGTGGAAAGATCCAGATCTACGAGCACGATACCGAAGCGCCACCCATGATCTTCGACCAGGCATTTCGGTGCAACGAATGCGGTGAGGACCTGGTCGAACCACAGCCGGCGCTTTTTAGCTTCAACAGCTCCATTGGCGCATGTCCGACCTGCTCGGGATTCGGCAAGACGATGGGCGTGGATTATAAAAAAGTGATCCCCAACCCGCGGCTGAGTATCGATGAAGGCGCCATTGCCTGCTTTAAGAAGGGAAAATATCGCCAGCAGCAGCGAAAACTGGTTAAAAAATGCCGGGCCAGCGATATCCCGACGGACGTCCCGTTTCGGGAGCTAAGCGAGGAACATCGCGACTTTATCCAATATGGTGGCGACGGGTATTCGGGCATCGCCGGATTTTTTAAGGGGCTAAAGCGAAAACAATACAAGACCTATGTGCGCATCTTCCTGGCGCGCTATCGCGGCTATGAGCGATGTCCCGACTGCCGGGGCAGCCGACTGGCAAAGGAGGCCCGTCGTGTTCGCTTTGATGACCGCATGATCAGTGACTTCTGGGCGATGCGCATCGAGGAGGCCCGCGATTATTTCGAAAACCTCGACATCGACGACCGGCTCGAAGCCCGGGTGGTGCCGCTTCTGGAGGAGATCCGACATCGGCTGCATTATCTCGACGAGATCGGCCTCGGCTACCTCGAACTCGGCCGTCAGTCGCGGACCCTCTCCGGCGGCGAGATGCAGCGCATACACCTGACATCGAGCGTGGGACGAGCGCTGACGGACACTCTGTATGTGCTCGACGAGCCGACGGCCGGGTTGCACGCCCGGGACTCCCGAAAATTGCTGCGCGTATTGTGTGGACTGCGCGATCTGGGCAATACGGTGGTCGTCGTAGAACACGACCCGGAGATCATTTTGGGCGCCGACCACGTCATCGAGCTGGGACCGGTCGGCGGCGAACATGGAGGATCGCTGACCTATGCGGGTGAGCTAGACGGTTACGAATTGACGGAGCACGTCGATTTTACGGCGGCAGAAGAAATGGCCCGCAAATCGGGGGGCGAGGAGTCCCCGGGAGAAGTCGAGATTATCGGCGCCCGACAGCATAACCTCGACGATATCGACGTGGCGATTCCCAGGCAGCGCCTGTCGGTTATCACCGGCGTCAGTGGAAGCGGCAAATCAACGCTGATGGGCGATGTTCTCTACAACGGCTGGCGTCGGCTCTGCGGGCAGGGTGGAGTCGAAGCCGGTGATTTCGACGAGCTCCACGGGCTCGATGATTTCGACAGCGTGGAGATGATGGATCAGTCATCGATCGGGCGCTCCAACCGCTCCAACGCCATGAGTTATACGAAGGCATTCGACAATATCCGAAAGCTCTTCGCCGGCACCAACGACGCTTCACTCGCGGGCCTTACCACCGGTGATTTTTCATTCAATACCCGGGGAGGGCGCTGTGCGGAATGTGACGGCACGGGCGCGATCACCGTGGAGATGCATTTTATGGCCGATGTCGACGTGCCCTGTCAGGTCTGCGAGGGAAAACGCTACGGACCGGAGGTCTTGGGCGTCGAGTATCGCGGTAAAAATATCTCCGATATCTTCGCGATGACCGTCGACGAGGCGATGGTCTTTTTCGAAGAATCGAGAGCAGTGCGCCGAAAGCTAAAGCCGCTTCAGGAAGTCGGCCTCGGCTATCTTCGGCTCGGCCAGACCACGAATACGTACTCCGGTGGCGAGGCGCAGCGGCTGAAATTGGCGACCTATATCGCCGACGGTCGAAAGCGCGGAGCCACGAAACCGATTTTGTTCATCTTTGACGAGCCCACCATCGGTCTTCACCTCGACGATATCTCGGTGCTCCTGGTGGCGCTTAGAAAGCTCGTCGAGCTCGGTCATACCGTGGTCGCCGTGGAGCATAATATCGATTTTATCGCTCGCTGCGATCACGTCATCGACCTCGGCCCCGACGCCGGCCCACGTGGCGGGCAGCTCGTGGCCACCGGAACTCCGCGCGAGATCGCCGGCGCTCCCGGTAGCGTCACCGGGTCGTATCTGGCAGAGTTTTTTGATGAAAATGGCTAAAAGGGCTATTGTAGCCCGGGTTGTCGCTTGTGAATTTCTCCAGGAGTGTCCTGATGTCCAGACTCTTATTTATTGCCGTTGTCTCGGTTTTGACTGTCTTTGTCACAGTCGCGGCCTGTAATTTTGGCGATGCTCCGGAGTTGGACGAAGGCGAGCTGATGTGTATCGCCGACGGCGAATGCGACGGCGATGACGCCTATTGCGTCGACGAGGTCTGCGTCGAATGCGGCAGTGATTCACATTGTGACGACGGCGTCTGTTATCAGGAGGATAATACCTGCCAGAGCTGTGTGGAGAGCGAGGACTGCGCCGGCGACGATGTCTGTGTGGATTTTGAGTGCGTTGAGTGTGACTCCGCATCACATTGTGATGACGGCGTTTGCCACGACAACCAGTGCGTTGAGTGCACAGAGGCCGCCCATTGTAGCGGCGATGATATCTGCAGCGACCACGAATGTGTATCGGGGTGTGAGGATTTTGATTGCGGCGGCGGCGAATGCGTCGACGACGGCGGCAGCATTTCCTGCGAATGCGACGAGGGATTTGTAAAAGGGGAGGACGGAACCTGTGATAGCTGCATCTGTGAGATCGAAAACGGCACCGGTCAATGTGACGGCGGCGTTTGCCAGATCGAGTCGTGCGATCCCGGATATGAGACCGAGGACGACGATCCCGACACTGGCTGTGAGTGCGGCCCGGAGGATACGCCGGATCCGGTCAATTTTACGGACGGCAATTGTGACGGGCTCGACGGCGATATGTCGCGGGCCATCTTTGTCTCCGAATTCGGCGATGACGATGATGACGGGCGGCCGTTGCGTCCGGTTCGATCCATCGGCCAGGGCATCGAATTAGCGGCCGAAGATGCGGAGCGAGATAGCGTCTTTATTGCCGAAGGAACCTACGAGGAAACCATCGAATTGGAGGATAGCGTCAGCCTCTATGGCGGCTATCGCGACCAGGGAGACGGAACATGGGACCGCGGTCCAAATTACGAGACGATCATTAGCGGCGAGGGCGAAGAGGGCGGAAATCGCCCCCTGGTTGTCTCCGGTGTGAGCAGCGATATCGATATTCAACTACTGACGATCGTCGCCGATGACCCATCGTTTGACGATTTTTATTTTCCACCACCGGGAGATAACCAGTTGTCTCATGCCGGCACGTCGGTCGGCATGGTGGTCAATAATAACTCCGGCCATATCAATATCTCATATGTCGATATCGAGGTCGGTAATGGACGAGACGGAAGCGACGGAGATGACGGAGATGACGGCCCGGAAGGAGAGGACGGCGATGATGCAACGGACGTCGATGGGGCCCTTGATAATCCCTCGACGGATCCCGAAGACTTCACCTGTCCCTTCGGTGCAGATCGCGATGCCCCGGGGCGAGCCGGTGGACACGGCGGCGTGGGACGGCCCAGCGACTGCGGAAGCGAATGCACGGCCGCTGCTGACGGTGGAACGATCAACTATCCCGGGACGACACCGAATATCAACGGCGGCGATGCCGGTGAACACTACGATTTCGGCCAATGCGGTGACCACGACTTTCAAGCTGGGAGCAATGGCGGAGTCGGCGATGACGGGCACCCTGCAGACGAGACCGAGGACCCCGACCCGATTAGTTCCGGCGCTGAGCTCCTCGTCGATTTCAACCTAAAATTGGTCTACCTCGGCGCCACTGGCCCCGACGGGGACCACGGTGACGCCGGTGGAAGTGCCGGTGGAGGCGGCGGAGGTGGCGGTTCTTATACCGGCATTTGCGCCATTCTCTCCGGTGGAGGCGGTGGTGCTGGCGGACTTGGTGGATGCGGCGGTGAGGGAGGAAAGGGCGGTGAGGCCGGCGGCGGATCGGTCGGTATTCTGATCCATTCATCGACGGTCACCGTCGCGGATAGCTTTATTGACACTGGGCGCGGCGGTGACGGCGGCGCCGGTGGTGCCGGTGGCGAAGGCGGAGACGGTGGAAGTGGGGGAGACGGCGCCGATGGCGAGGAAGCTCCGGACCCCACGAATGGAGACGACGCCGCCGACGGTGGTGCCGGGGGAGACGGCATGCCCGGTGCCCGCGGCGGACACGGCGGTGGCGGTGAGGGTGGACCGTCTGTCGGCATTATTCATGCCGATTCGGTCGTGACTACTGAGGAGCTCGAATTCGACCTCGGCAGCGGCGGTCGAGGCGGTGATGGAGGCGGCGATCCCGACGAAGGCGATACCGGCCCGGAGGGCCCGGATGGGCTCGAAGACCAGGTCGTCGAATTATGAGTTCAGCGCGTCTCGGTGACCTTTTGAAGCCCCGACGGATAGTCGGGGTTTAAGCCGCGCCGCCGGGCTAATTCCAATGCTGTTTGCTGCGATAGATAGGCAAATACGGGAGGGCATGCCCAGCGCTGCTCGGGTAATGGAATGGCTAAGACCGGTGCGGCGGCGCCGGCGTTTTCTGTGTAATAGTCCAATCCTACCACGACGAAGGGGGTTTTTCGGTTCAGGAGGGCTTTTGTCACCGATGAGAAGCTACCTTTCGGCTCGTTTGCGTCCGAGAAAATAATCGCCCGGTCGTCTTCTCCAAAGGAGCCGATATGACCGTGCTGAAACTCGGCGGCCGACCACCCCGTGGATTCCAGGCAGGCCGACTCTCGGCATTTTAGAGCGGCGTCGCGGGCGGCAGCCATAGATGGGCCTCGAGCGATCCAGGCCACCGATTCAGCGTCATCGATCAGGTTGGCGATCTGTTTGGCGGTCTCTCCGTCGTGCATCTCCCTCAGAGCCATTGCCACATCAGGGATAGCCGCCTCAATATCAAAGCCCAACAGGGCAGCAGTGGCCAGCAACTGGGCGTTAAAGCTCTTGGTCGCCGGCACGGCCAACTCGTCCCCTATATCGAGGTGAAACAAAGCCGTGGCGGCTTCGCCGAGGGCGCATTGATCGTCGTCGGCGTTGGTGATGCCGACGACGAAGCTGCCTCGGTCGGCGAGCCACTGGCTGGCCCGGGCGACGTCGGTGCTCTCACCGGATGCCGAATAGGCCAAAACGGCCGTATCCGACCAATCGACCTGTGGCACGGACCTGGTCGTCATCCACATTCGAAACTCCACGGCGTGCCGGCCGGTGGCCAGTCCGTACAGATACGATCCGTAGATACAGGCGTGTCGCGAACTTCCGCGCCCCAGGACCACCAGTTGGCGACGCGCAGCGATTTCCTCGCGCAGCGATGCAGCCGCCGCGCTCCAGGCACCGAGGTTCTTCTCAAATAACTCGGGTTGCTCGGCGATCTCTTGAGTCATGCGCCAATCGGACGTCATATTCGAATTCCTCCAGGTGGAAAAACTTCAAATGCGACTGCTCGGCAATTTTCTCAAATTATTCACGCCGGTGGCGGCGTCGTTCGCGGTCTGGTCGTCCAATAAAATTCGGCGGGTTCGCCCTGAAATCGACGGGTCGACAGGGCGGTGCGTAAATTCTCATCATCTTCAAAGAGCACGGGCACCTGACTTTTATAATCGCCGACGACCTTTGCCTTCGCCGCCGGATCGACGGGAATGGCATAGCGCTGCTCGGCGCTTCGCCCAATTCGCTCCATCGCCTTTTCCGGACTGTCCTCGATTCCACCGCCGTAGCTGGGGTCGAGGACGTAGGGAAAGTCCTCGTAGAACAGAAGATCGACGTCGTCATTTTCCAGTCGAAGCGCGTTATGGGCGGTGATGCTGTGATCGACGTGATATCCGATCGAAAGCGGCGTGACCAACAAAAGCCGCCCCATATTCTGACAGAGTCGGCGCAGCACCAAAAAGAGCTCCTCGATATGACTGGCGTCCTCGATCCGGGGTCTCACGAATTTCTCGCGGGTCGACCGGTAGATATAGTCGCCGGAGGTCGGACTGCGTCGATAAACCCCATCTTCGAAGCCGAGGTGGACAAAGTCGCAGCGAAGGGCGTTCATGGCAGCGATATCCTCGCGGCGGCGCTCCGTGGGGCTTCCGTAGTCGCCGAGGTCGTGCTCCTGGCGAAATTGGTCCACCTTTCCCCGGGTCGGTGCCGGTGCTGGGTTTCCGCAACAGATTGTGATGACCAGTCGAGAGACCGTTCCGTGCAATTTGTCGAGAAGACCGAAACAACTGAGCGCCGCATCATCGAGGTGCGGCGACAGGACGACAACCCGCTCGTATTGATCCCATTCGAAATTCTCATCGAGTAATTCTGTGTCCATGTAAATGTCTCACGACCTACAGGTTAGTGCTAAATTGTGGCAGCGCGCCGCCATAGGCGTCATCGGCGCGTCTCAGTAACTGTCCGGCCGTCGATGAGTCATCAACCAGCGGATTTTCAGCCAGCGCGCGAACCATCTCATCGCGGTCGCCACCGGCTGCGGCCTGCGCGCTTCGGCGCTGGTAGATCTCCAGTTGATCCAGAAGTGGGCGCGCTTTTTCGGGAATCGGCGGCGCCGAATTTCGCTGAACTCCCGCACGACTGACGGAGACGAACGCCTCGACTACCGTTGCATCGTCGAATTCGTCATTCAAACCGCGATTGGGAATATTCAGCACCAATTCGGTCGGTTCATCCGATGACAGGGCGGCGATGACGTCGGCTGCCATATCGCCAAACCCCGACGATCCGCGGTAATGCTTCAACTCCGGCGATGATTTTTCTGCCTCTTCGCGAAAATGCTTATAGTAGTCGTTTAACCCTTGAAGTATCGCTTCAGTTCTTGTTCCGCGCTGCTTTGCCAATTCGACGAATTGCGATGGCGCCTCGTAGTACGGCAGATAGGAGTTCGGCCAGATACCGTCGTGGGATCGGGCCATTTCCGCAGAGATCAAAAAGCGCCTTTTATGTTCCTCATCGTAATATTCTGGTGGCTGAGCATCATAGGCACGCTCGCCGATGGCTTCGCCACTAATTCGGATATCGCGATACCAGGTAGCGTGGTTCAGTCCGCTGCATCGCAGTTGATAGTCCGTATTTTTGGGAAATCCCAGGGCGTCTGCCAGGGCGCGCAGGTCCTCGTCAAATTGATCGCATAGAGAAATGACGTTGAGATCCGTGTGGTCGTGCAGGGCCTGACCGACGATATTGGTGGGGTTTGTATAATTGAGCCAGATCGCCTCCGGCGACTTACGCGCCACGTGATCTGCCAGTTCGAGGGCCGCCGGAATTGATCGACAGGCGAAGAAAAAACCTCCCGGACCGACCGTTTCCTGGCCGGGGATATCAAATTCGAGAGGCAGCGTTTCATCGATCTGGCGGCATTCGAAGCCACCGGGTCGCGAGCTATTGAGAAGAATGTCGATTTCCTCCACAGCGCGGGCCTGGTCGGTGGTAGCTTCAACCCGAAAAGGCTTGCCGGCGGCCTCTGAGAGGCGACGACAGAGCCGTGCCACAATATCGAGGCGCTCCTCGGCAATATCGAATAGACGTATCAATTCCAGGTCGTGGCGATGGGACTCGCGGATCAATGACGACACGAGGCCCGGCGCATAGGCACTGGCGCCGCCGACGATTAGAAAATTTCGAAGCATGACCAATCCCGCGTTTAAAGCTGGCGATTATAATTGCTCACGAAGCACGTTGAATCGCGACGGTTTATCGACGAGGCCGCCGCGCTGAGTGACGACGAGTCGGGCGACCGATATTGCAAATTTGAGCGCTTTTTCCGGTTCAATATTCTTTAGTCGCGCGGCGATATAACCGGCTCCGAAAGAGTCGCCGGCGCCGGTGGCGTCGACGAAATTCTCTACTGGCGGTACCTGAAAGCTATATTCGCATCCGCCGACTGCAGCGTGTACGGCGCCGGGTCCATCGGTGACGACGACGTCATTTGCCACATCCGTCAATTGACGGGCGCGCGCCGCCATGGAGGGGCAACTCTCGGTGGCACGTCGGGCCTCCCGCCCGTTGAGCAGCAGTACGTCCCAGATGGGCTGCGTCACCTCGTTTAATGCGTCGAGCCGGGCCGGAGCCCAGCTTCCGGCGACGCTGACCGTGACACCGGTGGATCGGGCTCTCTCGATCTGTGCAGCCAATTGGTGGGCCTCCTCCAGGCCAGGGATATGGAGCCAGTCGAAGACACTCAACTCGGGACAATTGCGCAGAGCCTGGCGATCGGCACAACTGACGAAGGACCGCTCCTTGTCCGCGGAGCGAATCAACGAGATTGCCGGATCGTCGCCTGCAGGCCAGGTCAGTGCAGCGATCCCCAATTTATCTCGGGCGGCGGCGACGGCATCGTCGGTGAGGCCATCGCCCGACGGATGAGCCACAGTGGTCTCAATGCCGAGCGCGGCGGCGACGGTGGCCGGATTGAGGGCTCCGCCGAGTCCAACGTCGATTCGCTCGACGAAAGTCTCCTCGCCCGGGGTTACGTCGAGCCCTTCGTCGGGGAGAAAAATCTCGAAATAAACGAGTCCGGCAACGCAGAGTCTCGCATCTGTCGAATCGTCATCGAATCGACGTTCCGTCATCGATCGTCCTCGTCAGGAGTTTCATTCTCAGCGATTCCGTCCATGGACAGCGCGTGCGTTCCACCCCAGAGGCCGGCGATGCCTATGGCGATCAACGCAGTGCCGGCGATCATGCTTCCAAATAAGATCATTCGATGCAGGCCGGCGAGGATCGTGATCGTGCCGCCGCAGACGGCGACCCAGATGCCGAGTCGACCCGCGATCTGGCGCAGCCCTTCACCTCGCGAGCGGTCCGGCCAGACTCCGTCGGGCTCCACGTCATCCATAAACGACTGAAGCGTCTCGTCTCGGGGGGCCGGTCCGAAGAGCATCCCCGCAATCATGCCCACCAGGCTCAAGGCGGAGATCAGGATAAGTTGAATCTCGAAGGGCACGTCCGTAAATCCAAGCCCCGCCGCCGTCGCCAGGCCGACTCCCATCGCCGCCAACTCGGCGGAGGCGTTGATCCGCCACCACAACCAGCGAAGGGCGGTGGGGATGCCCAGGGCGGCGCCAATTGTCGCCACCCACCGCCAGGCCTGGCCGATGGTCTCGATCTGAAATGCGATGATGACGGCGAGAATCACAAAACCGACCACCGACGCCCGGGCGACCATCACCTGGCGCCGGTCCGATGCCTCCGGATCGGCCCATAGATAAAAATCGTTGACCACATAAGAGGCACCCCAGTTGATATGGGTATCGATGGTACTCATAAAGGCTGCCAAAAGACTGGTCAATAATAGCCCCAGGACACCGGGAATCAGCAATTGGTCCATCAACACCGGGTAGGCCATCTCCCGGTCGTCGCCGACCACCGCGGCCGCTCCGTCGAGCGCTGTCCCCTCCATTCCCACGGGAATCATCACCAGGGCGACGAGAGCGACGATAAACCACGGCCAGGTGCGCACGACGTATTGGATGATGATGAATAATAGCGATGCCTGTCGTGCGTCCTGCGGGCTTTTACAGGTATTTAGTCTCTGCATCATATAGCCGCCGCCGTCGGCCGGGAAATTGGCGTAGGACTGCACCAAAAGATAAGCGGCAAAGACGGTCGCCAGGAGGACGGGCATTGTCTCCAATATCTCCAGGCCTGCCCATTCTCCGCCGCCGCCGAGCCATTCGACTCCTATTTCGGGAAAGAAGGCCAGGTATTCCTCGGGGTCGTCGTAATGCTCCTCCAGACCATCTATCAGCCCGTCGCGACCTCCCACGGCATCCCAGGCCACCCAGGCAAACCAGAAGCTCGCCACGAGCCCCAGCGTCAATTGTACGAGGTCCGTGAAGATGACCCCGCGAATACCCCCCAGCGTCGAATACAGCCCCACCAGGGCGAGTAAAAACAAGATCGTCATCCCATCGGAAGGGTCGCCCAATGCAGTGCCCGCCGGCCACCAGGTGGCCATCCACTCGTAGATGGTGGGCAGCCAGCGATCCCAGTGAAAGAAGGGATCGCAGATTTTGACCATCGCGTTGAGCACCCAGCCCAGAATGATTCCGTTGAAGATCAGCCCGTAGACCACAGCTCGGGCGCTTCGCAGTGCCCGGGCATCCCCGCCGTCATAGCGCAGATCAACCAATTCGGCGTCGGTGAGAACACCGCTTTTCGACCACTTGGAGGCAAAGAAGACAAAGGCTCCGGCATGAACGCCAATCCAGGCCAGCCACAGCCAATTTCCGGACATCCCCCGCGCCGCTGTCTCGCCCGTGACCACCAGGGGAGTGTCGGCGGCAAAAGTGGTGGCCGCAATCGAGGCCCCGGCCCACCACCAGGGAAGGGAGCGGTCGGCGAGAAAATAACTCTCCTTGTCGGATTGAGCGAGTTCGCGAACCGCGAATCCAACACCCAGCGCAAATACCAGATACAGCCCGAGGATCACCCAGTCGATGAGGTGAAGTCCGGTCTGTGGCTCCATCACTGCCTCGGGTCAATATTTTGTGAGGTGCGATGCGTCGGATGTCTTAAGAGTTGCGGGCTACTCGGTGGTCGCCTCGTGCAAAAAGGAGGCACCCCAATGATCGACATCACTCGAAGAGACGATGTCATATAGCCGCGAGGTACGATCACGTCGCTCATCTTCGTCGAGCGACAGAGCGCGATGAAGCACGGAGGTCATCTCCGCGAAATGATAGGGATTCGTCAAAAGGGCTCCGTGAAGCTCGACGGCGGCCCCGGCAAATTCGGAGACGATTAGGACTCCATCGGACTCCAGCGTACCCTGAGTGGCGACGAATTCCTTGGCCACCAGATTGAGGCCATCGCGAAGCGGCGTGATCCACGCGATATCGGAGGCGGCGTACATGGCGATAACCTCCTCGAAGGGGAAGGTGCGAAAGAAATACCGCACCGGTGTCCACTCCAGGGTGCCAAATCGGCCGTTTATCCGGCCTACGGCCTGCTCGACCTCCTTTCGAATCTCATCGTAGGCGGTCATTCCCTTCGACGGCGGCGTTTGAATCGTCATCAGTACTACGTCTTCCCGGTACTCCGGGTGATCCTCGAGCAATTGCTCGTAGGCCCGCAACTTCTCGAGAGGCCCCTTTACGTAGTCCAGGCGCTCCACGGACAAAATTGCCGTCCGATCCCGAAACTCCTCGTTCATTTCGGCGATTCGCTCTCGGATATGGGGACGCTCCAAGATCTCCTCAATATGATCGACGTTGACGCCCACCGGATGGGCACCAAGGCGCAGCTCACGGCCCTCCACCGACAGTCGAGTCACCATTTCGTCGACGCCCATCGCGCATCCGTAGGTCAGAAAGCGGGGCGCGCAGGACTGCCGCTCCAACACCTCCACCGAGCCATGAGAGCGCACGACACCGACGAAATTTTCCACGTAATGAGGGATATGAAAGCCCACATAGTCGCATTGAAGCAGGCTGCTTACGATCTGGCGCCGCCAGGGAAGGATATTGAAGATATCCGGTGGAGGAAACGCGGTGTGGTGAAAAAAAGCGATCTTCAGATCGGGGCGCATCTTTCGCAGCATTCCCGGGACCATCCACAGATTGTAGTCGTGGACCCAGATCAGAGCGCCGCGCTCAGCAGTCATCGCTGTTCGCCGGGCAAATAACTCGTTGATCTCGACATAGTGATCCCAGTGCTCTTGCTCAAAGGAGGCATAACTGGGAAAGGAGAAGACCACCGGCCACAGCGCTTCTTTGGAGAAGGTCTGATAAAATAGCTCCACATCGTCCTCGGTCAGGGCGATGCGATTGCACGTCAGATCGGCCAGAGATTCGTCATCGAGTTCGACGTCCGGTTCAAAATCCGTCGGGTCGCGACTGTCGCGATACGACCAGGCGATCCAAGAGCCGCGATATCCACTTCGAAAAAAATCCAACAGAGTTGGGATAATGCCGTTGGGACTACTCGGCGGCTTGCGCACAACCTCGCCGTCCTCCGAGGTGGATTCTTCAAAGGGCAGGCGGTGATAAACCATGACCAACTGAGCATCACCGGCCTCGGAGTCACGCGACGGCTCCGGTGGGGCATCTACGGCGGGGAAAAATGTCGAGCACCTCAACGCCTCCAATATCCCGGCCGCGCCGGGAGCCTCGGCAGAATAGACCGTCTCAAGGGAGCCGACGCGGCGCTTTAATTCCGGTTCGGCATTGCCCACGACGACGCCCTTAAAACCCTCCTCATACATGGAGAGGTCGTTGAGGGTATCGCCGGCGACCAGCACGTCTTCTGGCGAGCCGCCGGTGTGTTCCACCAGGTGCCGAAGAGTCGATCCCTTATTGACTCTGGGCGGAAGGACATCGACATACCGGTCAGCAGAAAAAAGCAACTGACAGCCCAGCTCCTCGACGACGCCACGCAAGTCGTCGTCGATCTCGTTGAAATTGGCCAAAAAGGAACAGCGGCGCTCCTGGGGAACGTCTTGACGCTCAAGGCAATCAAAACCCTCAAGTGCTTCGGCAACGGCGAGCGTGCCCGGCCAGTCGCTGGCGATCGCCGTCTGTAAGGGTTGCACCGGTTGCAGGCTCTCGCCGTCGACCAGCGTCGCACCCACATCGGAGATAATAAAACTGGGCCGCGGAAAAGTGGGATCACTTAGAAGGGGCATCACCGACTCCAGCCCTCGACCGGTGGCGAGGACGAGGCGAATCTCGTCATTGCCATCGACGAATTCGTAGAGCGTCTTGCGGGATGCCGGATCCCCTCCCAGAAAAGTGCCGTCTAAATCAAAAGCGAAAATCACGAGAGTCTCCTCTTGTGCGGCGAGCGAGCCAGTTTCGAGTTCATAGCTTCGTTCATCGAGCACAACGAGGTGCCTCACAGATATTTTTGACACCCCTGCCTTACGACTCTGCTCTTTATTGATAGGTGGTGACCGGCGCTGAGATCAAATGCCGGAGGCCAGCGTCTGTATCGAAAAAACGCATTGGGATAGACCGAATTCCCCAAATTTGCGAAACTGGGAGGGGACAGCGAAAGTCACCACGACACTTTTATTTCTCGGAGGCATCACCGATGGGTGATATTTTATTAATGGTCCTCCTCGTGTCAGTCGTTGCTATCGTCATTGGTGGCTCGGTCTTCTGGAGTCAGAAGGTCAGCGATGCCTGGCAAGAAGCCGCCGGTCGGCTGGGGCTGGAGTTTGCCGGTGGAAGCTTCATGATCGATCCGACCATCCGTGGCGAATTGCGCGGCGTTTCCATCGAGGTACTGCTCCATCGCCGAAGGCGCGGAACCGGCAAAAATCGTCGCACCCAATATTTTACCGAATTCAACGCCTATCTGGCCCCAGACTGGATGTGTGGCATGCGGATCACCGAGAGGGGATTTACCGACAAGGTCGTTGAATTTTTCGGGGGCGAAGATATCGCAATTGGCCACGACGGCTTCGATGAGGAATTCCGGGTCCGGGGCTCCGTCAGCGATAAAGCCAAAGAGGCACTCCGGCAGACCGGTCCCCGCGCCGCACTCCAGCGGCTGGTCAATACATTTAACCAATTCGAGGTCGATGGTGAGAGAATCCAGACCCGGATGAAGGGACGGATATCGAACGCCAACGCCATGACGCGCCATATCAGTGCTGTCGTCGATGCGGCGGACGAGCTCAATGACGCCATCGTCGCGAATACGTCGTCAGACGCCGAGGACGATGACGTGCCGGAGTTATTCCCGTCGCCAACCACCGTCGATTCCCCCGATAACCAGGGCGCAGAAAAGGAAGACCTGGGCGATGCGGTTTGGTAGAAAATCACAACTATAAAGACGGTCTGACGAAACAGGCAATATGTCGGCGTTCAGTTGGGTGACGAAGCCATGCGCCAATACGCCCCCTGAGGTTCGGGCCAGCAGCCCGAGAGGCGGCCAGGCTGGCCGCGAGCCCCAGGGGTTGAACGCTTACAACGCGGTATCAACTCATTGATGCGACGATGACCGATGGATAGAAATAATATTTGTTTTGTAAAGAGGGTTAAATGTGTTGCTACTTGCGCAAATTGAGTTGACGGGGTGGCAAGTCTCGATCATTCCGATTCTGATCTTTAGTTATATAGGTTTCATTCTATTACAGTTAGTTCGTCCTTATTTTCTGGGCCGACGGGCAAAGTCGCGGCTAAAAGATGCCGCCGATCAACTCGAAGCCGACTTCGCGACCCATCGGTTTGAAGGACGCACCACCATTTCCGGCGAGGTGCGTGGAGTGTTATTCAAAGTCCAGACATTCCACCACCTTCAGGGCGCACATAAATTCGTTACTCTCAAGTGTTACACCGAGATAGATGTGGAGTTGGCCGGGGAATGGAACCTCGATCTTCGAGTTTCAAGGCGCTACTTGACTGACGCGATAGCCGAGTTTTTTGGAGGCCAGAATATTTCGGTCGAGCCTGAGATTTTCGACAATAATTTTCGAATCCGCGGCACGTCTGAAGATGCTGTCAAAGAGTTTTTGTCAAAGCCCGAAGTGCAAGCTGTGTTCCGGAGCCTGACGGAGGATTTTAAAATATTTTCGTTTGGAGATGGAGGATTTTTAGTAAAACTCGACGAAAAAATCCCGACGAGTGATGAATTGGTCGACTACGTCAATACCGTCGTCGACTACGCGCACCAACTGAATACCGCGGTAGGAGCCGAGCCCTGGACCGGAGAAGAGCCGGAGCTCTTTCCCTCGGTCGATGTCGACGACACCGAGGAGGACTCCGCCGAGGACTCCGCCGAGGACTCCGCTGAGAGCAACGTTGAACGCGATCCAAGGATGGACAATTGCTACTGGTAGGGCGCCCGGAGCCAGATTCCTCGGTGGATTTCTGATATCAACTGTCGACATTTTCCGTATTGCGGGCTACCACCCAGAGAGCGTGGATCATGCCCGGTACCACCCCCAGGAGCGTCAACACGAGGTTGAGCCAGAAGTGGAAACGGACGCCCACGGTCAAAAAGACCGCCAGCGGCGGGAGAAAAAAGCAGAGGATGATCCGCAAAATTGTCATGATATTGCCGAGTCGATGCAGGTGGACTGAAGCACCAGAGGTTTACGATGACCGATCAAAGTAGTGAACACGGACCGGACCTGATGCAAGGAGTTGCCCTGTCGCAACTTCAAGAAGGCGTTCCCTTTTTGGGAACCGTCGAAGACGATCCAGTGGTAGTGGTCAAACGAAACGACGAGCTATACGCCATCGGCGCCCGCTGCACTCATTACGGCGGGCCACTCGAAGATGGACTCGTCGTCGGAGAGACGATTCGCTGTCCGTGGCACCACGCCGCTTTTGACCTGACCTCGGGTGAGGCCGTGGGGGCTCCCGCGTTTGGTTCCACGGGGTGTTATCCCATCGAGATCGACGGATTTCATTTTCGCGTATTGCCAAAGGAAAGTGCCGATGAGGCTCCGGCTGTGCAGGGCCCGGACCCGGTCGTCATCGTCGGCGCCGGAGCCGCCGCCGCGGCGGCATGTGAGGCCCTCCGACAGGCTGGATATACCGGTTCTATCACCATGATCGGAGCGGAGTCGTCGGGTCCTGTCGACCGTCCGAATTTGTCGAAGGATTTCCTCGCTGGAAACGCTCCTAAGGAGTGGATTCCCCTGGGCGGCGATGCCCACTGGGAGGAGCTCGACGTTGAATTGGTGGTCTCCGATCCGGTAGTGGCGATCGATCGCCGCGAACAAAAGGTTCAGACCGAGTCCGGCAAGAGCTTCAGCTATGAGCGCCTATTATACGCCACAGGCGCCGAACCGGTCCTGCCGCCGATGGGCGGACTGGAGTCCACGCAGCATTTTACGCTGCGCTCGTTCGGCGATACCAAACGCATCGTCGAGGCTGCCGAGGAGGGCGAAAATGCCCTGATCGTCGGCGCCAGCTTCATCGGTCTCGAGGTCGCAGCATCGCTTCGAAAACGAGGACTCGGCGTCACCGTCGTGGCACCGGAGGCCGTCCCGCTGGCCCGTGTCTTTGGAGAAGAAGTGGGGAGGCTGGTTCAGTCAGTCCACGAAGAGCAGGGCGTGCGCTTTGAAATGGGCGCAAAAGTGGAAAACCTGGTCGATGGAATTGCCCGAATGACCAATAGCAGTGAGGTTCCCTTCGATTTCGTCGTGCTCGGCGTGGGAGTGCGTCCCAGGACCAGACTCGCCGAAGGAGCGGGGCTCGATGTCGATGACGGCGTGGTGGTCGACGAGGAGTTAAAATCCAGCGACGACCACATCTATGCCGCCGGCGACGTCGCCCGCTATCCAGATCACCTGAGCGGCCGGTCAACGCGCGTCGAACATTGGGTACTCGCCCAACGTCAGGGACAGGCCGCGGCTCGCAATATGCTGCGCGACAGCGGCGAGCCCTTTACGGATATCCCCTTTTTCTGGAGTCGTCACTTCAATCTAAACGTCCATTATATCGGCAATGCACCGGAATTTGATGAGATTGCCGTCAACGGCTCAGTCGCCGACCAGGATGCCACGATTGGTTATCTGCAAAACGGCGAGGTTCTCGCCGTTGCCACCATTGGGCGCTCATTGGATGGACTCCGCGCCGAGTGGGCGCTCGCAGATGGCGACCAGAAGCGACTTCGCGAGCTAGTCGGCGCTTAGCACTTATTATTATCGCAGCCAGATATCGTCGACCCGGCCCAGCAGACGGGCGTTGCTATAGGCCTGGTCCAGGGTCAAACAGGTCGCTACCCGATAATATTGATCCATCCGCTCGACGACTGCCGCCATATCTGGCTCCGAGGCCGAACGAAGACATAAGGGGAGGAGCAATTGTACGCGACCGCGGTGGTACTGTGGTACGGCGATGCGAAAATTTCGGCGCGTGCGCCGAATGGCGTTCTCAAAGGCACCGGACAATAGATTCTGAAGCTGAAAATCGCCGTATTCGTCGAATTCTATAGGAAAACGCTCCCGGTTCTCGGCGATGAGATGTTCCGTATTTTTGCGCAGTTCCATGGCCGGATCGAAGACAAAATCGACGGGATCATCGATATAATTTGCCATATCCGGCAATTCGACAAAGCGCGTCATTCGCACATCCCCTTTGCGTACGAATCCCTGAAAATACCAGGGTTGGCGGTCCGGGATTTTATTCTCGTCGAAAAGCGCAAATACCGGTTCTTGTTGCGGGGTTACCAGCCCGGTGTTGAAACAGGCCGCCCGGTCGTCGGGCGCGAAGGCGATTTTGTGCTCTTCTTCAATGCGGTTGAAGGTGTGTATGATATAGGCGTAGAGGATGGGGCGAGGGAACTCGCTCTCCATTTGTCGATACTCCCAATCCTCGTCCTCTACACTTTCTTCGAGCTCGGCAAGGTGATCGGCAAAATCGGGTAAATAGGCGAATTCTTTGATCGGGGGAAGAGAATGATCGTTCATAATTGGCTCTTTCGAAGGGCCCGGCGAATAGGACCCCCCGACAAAAACGCCGGTCATTTGATTAGTGGATATTGCTCCGGTATGCGCCGGAAGGCGACCATGCTCGGGAACGCCTGAATTGTCAAGTGCTGTAACAAAACGGGGCAGTTAGGTGGGTTTGAAACTCAGAGCCGAGCATTTCTCAGGAGGGATCATCGCCGTCGCCGGGCTCGGGGGGCGTCTCCTCGCGACTGGTGTCGCCGGCGTCAGAATTCATGGAATGGTCGGCCCCGTCATCTGTGCGACGGCCCGGAAAATCGGAGTCCTCCAGCGCCTCTCGCTCGCGCACGTCGATATCCTCGCTCGCCAGTGTTTCGACCAGGGCACTGGTCCCGCTGCCGATAGAGTCCGTAACACCCAGGACTGCGACTAGCAGGGCGATGAGGATGATAATCTGGAAGAGAATAAACCACAGGTTCGGTGGTTTTTGCCGGGTGGTCCGGCGGCGGCGACGCGCCATGAACGAGCCTCTCTACAAGTGTTCGATCCGATCCGGGCAGTGTTCGCGAGCCGGGCGAAGGCCCCGAATATGCATCTCCAACCTGGTGCGGCCGCGAAAGGTTGCAAATCGAGGCACGAAAGCCACTGAGACGCGCTGATCTAAAAGAGGGCGATCCTCGGCCATTGAAAATCCGATGCCCTCCAGCGAGCCGCTGCCATCGCGAAATTTGGCCTTTAGATGATTTTTTCCCACTACCCGAACCCGAGTTGCTTTGCTCTTTCGACAAAGCAACACGGGCTCGCGGTTTCCCATTCCGAAGGGGCCGAGTCGCGACAGGTCGTGACCGAAGACCTCGTCGAGCTCCGAGAGGTCGACCTCGCAGTCGATCTGAAGCCGGGGCCGCGGAAGAGCCTGATCGTCGAGAACACTGATCAAGGCGTTGTCGAGTCGCTCCCGTAACTCAGCAACATTTGCTTCCTTGACCGATAGGCCGGCGGCGGCGACATGACCGCCGAAGGTCTCCAATAGATCCGATCCGGTGCGCAATAGCTGGATAACGTCGATCCCACTGATACTGCGAACGCTGCCTTTGCCGATGCCGTCTTCATCGATCCCCACGAGGACGACGGGGCGGTGATAGCGCTCCACGAGGCGACTGGCCACAATTCCCAGCACACCGCGATGCCAGCCTCGTCCGGCGACGACAAACATTTTCCGGTTGGCCTCGAATTGTTCTTCGGCCAGCGGTAGGACTTTTTCCAAAATCTCCTGTTCACAGTCCTGACGCTTGTCGTTGAGCGATTCGAGCTGACGGGCCAATTCGATGGCCCGTCCGTAGTTTTGAGTGGTCAAAAGCTCCACACAAATCGAGGCATCACCCATCCGTCCAGCGGCGTTTAAACGCGGAGCGAGCCGAAAACTAATGGTCTGCGGTGTGACTCGATTTCCGTCAATATGAGCGCGCTCCATCAATGCCGAGACCCCGGCGCGTCGACGGCTGCCGAGGACGTCTAAGCCATGGCGAACGAAGGTGCGATTGACGTCGACCAAAGGCACCACGTCGGCGACGGTACCGAGAGCTACCAGATCGAGATATTCGCGCAGATCGGGCTCTGGGATGTGGGCAAAGACGCCGTGTTCGCGCAGCTTGGCTCGAAGGGCCACCAAGAGATAAAATGTCACCCCCACAGCGGCCAGCTCTTCGAAGGGAAAATCACAATCGATCTGCAGTGGATTCAAGATCGCCGCTGCCGGGGGCAGCACCTCGGGAACGGTGTGGTGATCGACGACGACGACGCGAATTCCCAGCCGTTCGGCGAGGGCGATCTCGTCGACGTTCGAGATTCCACAATCGGTGGTCACGATCAGCTCGAAACCCTGCTCATGCGCTCGGCGGACATTGTCGGCGTTGAGCCCGTATCCGTCCTGGTCGCGAAGGGGAACATAATAGTCGACCC
>SKQC01000217.1 GCA_007119175.1 Myxococcales bacterium
AGATAATTCTGTTTGTTTTTTCCTATGGCCAATACCAAGTCAGCTATCAAAAACATCCGCAAGACGGAAACCCGTACGATCCACAACCGTGGCATCAAAAGCCGTTTGAAAACGCTTCAGCGCCGTTTTCGCGAGAGTCTCCAGGGCGATGATCAGGAGGCGCAAAAAACTTCGGCCCAAGCCCTAATTTCCGCAATGGATAAAGCCGTGAAAACCAACATCATACATGAAAATGTTGCCCGGCGGCAAAAAAGTGCTTGCAGTAAAGTGCTTTTTAAGTGATTCTTAATTTCCCTCCCTCCCAGCCCCCGGTGCGAATTTCGCCCGGGGGCTTTTTTTGCACCTTGTTATCGGGTTGTTTTGTCAGTGACTCCCCGCTCAATCAGATCCGGCATAAGCCCCGTAACTACTGGGGTTTCTCACATTACACGCATAATCTCGGTCCATGCCGGGAAACGATACGCCGTGGTCGATCTCGTCTTTATTCAACGCGTCGCTATCGGGCGATAAATCGAGATCTTCGAGCTCTCCGAAAGGATTCGACAGATAGGACTCTGCCTCCTGCATATCGTCGTATGAGAAATTATCTGACTCCACGACGTCGGCGCTCAGGCTGAATGGACTGCCGGCAAAAACGGCGTTTCCCGAGACCCGCTGATGGTAATCGGCGTCGGGATTGTCGATCCGCACCGCCATACCGGCGATGACAAAGGTATTTCGCAACACGTGGATATCTTTTGGCACATCATTGTGCTGAAAGATATTCAGCCCTCCCCCACTCTCGCTGTTGACGAAGAGATTATTATACATTGCCACATGCCCCTCGCCCTGAAAGAGATTCTCCGAGCTATGCTCATTTTCAAAAAATAGATTGTTGTGAATCAGATATTGGTCCTCACTGCCCGGACCCTCCGGTGGGAAATGCCCAACCAATAGGTTGGGACGGGCCCGATCGACGCCGGCGCGAATAAATCGATTGTGTCGGATCGTAGTGACCTGTGGCTCCTGAGGCATCCCCTCGTAATCCCGGTCGTTCTGCTCCTTAATCTGGATATTATAGCCCGTCGTATCGGAGATTGTATTATATTCGAGGAGTCCTCCGACGAAGGGATTATCGCCGCCGTTGCTGCCGAGATACATTCCGGTACTGGCGTTTTTTATCTCCACATTTCGTATCGTCCAATTCCAGGTGGGAGCGCTATTTGAGGTATTGATGCCGATTCGCGGCACATAGTCGTGAATCTCTAGATTCTCCAACGTGATATCGTGAGAGGTCTGGCGAGCCTGAATCGCATCGCCCACGTCGGCTGTGCTGCCGTCGAGTCGGAGGTTTCGAAGCACCACATGGCTGGCGTTCTGGATCTGAATGGTATTGGTCTCGCGGCGAATAAATACAGCCTCCCCGTCACCGTCTTCCGGTCCCGAAATCACGATAGGCTCACCGTCGTCTCCGTGGAGATCGTTGACCCGAAGGATATCGTATTCTCCGGGCTCTAATAAAAGCCACTGACCGGGCTCGAGACCGTCTTTGAGGGAGCGATAATTATCGGGATTGGCCTCCACGACATCGAAATCATCGCGATCAAATCCGGAGCCGCTCATGCCTTCACATTCAGCGATATCACCACCGCCGGGACCGGCGTCTGCATCGGGACCTGCATCGGCGTCGGAGTCCTCCCCGACATCTTCGTCGTAATCTGTATCTTCGTCGTGATCTGCATCTTCGCCGTGATCTGCATCTTCGTCGGCATCTAATTCCACATCGCCATCGACACTGACGTCTGCCCCGGCATCCGGATCTGCGTCGCCATTGTCGTCGTCATCACTGCATCCGGCGACGGCAAACGCCATCGCTACCAAAATCACCATTGCTTCTCTTGCACCAAACCTCATCCTCTCCTCCGTTCGTTTTATCGCCAAATTATAGCGACAGAGTTCGCATCAATTCTTGAATTTCGATTCGCAGCGCGGAGCGCTTCTCCGAATTTTCGACCACCCGGGCTGCCACTTCGGCCATCAACTCGTCCTGTTCTTGCAGACGCCCTGCAAGTTCGCCGCGCAATTCCTGGTGCTGGTCACCGTCGCCGAGTGCCTGCAGATTCTCGCGCAACTCCTTGCTGCGCTCGCGAATATCGCTTCGCAACTGGCGGTCATCGGAGAGAGCCTGCTCCAATTTTCGCGTCTCCTCGAGAGCCTCGAGCACTGCTTGTAGATCGCGCGCGACATCGGGCTCGATGTCGGGGCGTTCCAGCGCTTCTTTGAGCAGCACGGGCGCTTCGGAATGAAAGATCTCGATCGACTTAGAGACCGGGCCTGCCTGCACGATTTCCTCACTTCGCTCCGTGCCGGCGACCAGGTCGACGGGGACGAGATAAAAATCATCTTCCCGGCGCACATCGAGCTCGTCGTCGACGATCAATTCGAATTCCTCGTAGCGCGGCACTTGGACGTAGAGCGTATCGTCTTCGCTGAGGCTGGAAGCGAGTTCGAACCTCCAGACTCGATGGCGATCGTGCTGGATCTTGAGCTCTCCGTCTTCCACGCCCGTCAGCGAGGACTCCCCGTAGCTGGTGATATGATCTCGGCTGACGTGTACCCGCGACTCGATGGCGTATGGAAGCACAGCCCGCTCAGCGGGGGAGATATGGGGAGTGATTCCCTCGCCGACAAAAGCGCCGTCGCGGTAGATGGCTACTGGCGATCTCTGGATAGGAGCATCCGTGGAATTTTCCAGCAATAGCGAACGGTAGGGATGGTTTTCCGACGCTCCCGAGCCGGGCTGAAATACCAGCATATCCTGTCCGTCGACCGACTCATTGACCAGGGTCACCAATGTGCTGGAGCGGTCTGGCAGGGTGACCTGGCCGGTAATATCGAAGCGAAACAACGCGTCCAGTTGCTCGACGTCGGCGCCAGAACCCGCGCTGGCGACCCGGTCGTCCGAATCGGCGGAGGGCTCCGGTTCAACCATCCCCAGACCGCCGACTCTGCCGAAGCTTTCACCCGATAGATCGATACCGCTTCTTTCCTCCGCCTGGTCTTGCGGACTCGGTTCCGGTTGGGGCCGGGCCCTCATCGGATCGGGCGGACGCAGGTCGACGGCCTGGGGCACTCCATAGCCCGACATATCGGGGCGATCGACCTCGATGGGACTGTGCAGGTCGAAGCGAAACGACAGAGGCGTACCCGACGCCAGGCTCAATTCGATATCGCGCCAGTCCTCCCCGGAGAGATTGTCCACCAGAGCCCATCCCTGCAAGACGATGTCGTCGCCCTCCATCAGCACCCGATAAGTCGGCTTCCACAGCGGCGCTTCCACCACCCAGGCGACCACCAGATTGCGTCGACTCTCAGATGAGGGAAAACGCAGCGTGATCTCCACCGATTGCCAGTCATCAGCGCTCATGCTCTCGTCGAGGCTCTGGCGAACGCGCAGGGCGACGGCCTCGTTTTCCAATTCCACCTCATCGATGCTGCCGAGATCGATAAAACGCGTGCTTTGACCGTCGACGAGCAGGCTCAATCGCGGCGGCGATGATTCCACAGCCAACACCCGTCCCCGGGTGCGGCTGCCATCGTGGTGGATTCGCACATCAGCTCCCCGCAGAGACTCCAAAAACGCCTCCATTCCCTTTTCGCCGGCCACCTCGGCAATCGCGCTTTGCTCCGGTTCCGAAGCCCGGGCCGGAAGAGATACCGTCGCCGGTGCACCCGTGTCGCGGTCGATCACCACCAGGCTGCTGAGCACGTCGTTGATTTGATCGGGGCGCACTCGTAGGACCAGGTCCTCCCCGGATGCCTCTCCGGAGCGTTCCACATAGGCTACGCCGGACTGGTAGAGCACCACCCGATCCACGGCCAGATCAGAGGTTCCAGTTGGAGCACTGGTACATCCTCCGAAGAGGCAACCTGCGACGAATAGGACCACCACCGACAGACAACATCGACAACTACGGGACTTCATAACCATAAAACAGTACTCCAGCTAAGACCTTAAACGGCAAAGTAAGCGTTCAGCCCCCGGGGTCCGCGGCCAGCCTGACGAAGCCGCAAAGCAAGGCAAGCGGCTCGGCGTTCAGCCCCCGGGGTCCGCGGCCAGCCTGACGAAGCCGCAAAGCAAGGCAAGCGGCTCGGCGTTCAGCCCCCGGGATCCGCGGCCAGCCTGGCCGCATTTCGGGCTGCCAGCCCGACCCTTTCAGGGCGCTTTGGTGCATGACTTCGTCACCCCACTGAACGCTTACACGGCAAATATGCGCTCAGGCGCATTGGGCCACAAGTAAGGCGACGTGGTTCACACAATTCCATAGCATCATCGGTGATTCTTCCACATCGTCGGGCTCGATGCCAAACCGGTATCAAGGCCGGGCTACTTTGAGCTCCCGCATAGCCAGAATGCCAATGACCGCGCTGAAAGCTTCCTTCCATCGTGGCGCCCTTCCCGGTAGGCTCTCCTCAAAGTTGTAATGTCGTATTTGGAGTACAAAAATGTCTGTACGTATGCGCGCGAAGTACGCCGCCCTGATCGCCCTATTCGTCACATCTCTTTTCGCCTGTTCGCAGGCAGACGACGAGCCGCTTCAGGAATCGCCGGACGGCGAAGACGAGACGGCCTTCGCCGGCGGGAAAGCTGACGACCTTTTCGGCGAATGCCACCTCGAGCATATATTGCTGCTTACAAACGATCCGGGAAGCGATGCCGAGCACCTGATCGCCGAAGGAATCCACAGCCGTGCGGCAAATAATATCGCCGATCATCGTGCCGGCGACGACGGCGAATTGGGGACCGATAAAGACCAGTATTTTCACAGCGTCGATGAGATCGACGAGGTCTATTTCGTCGGTCCCGTGGCGATCCAACAGCTCTCCGATGCCATCGACGATTACTGCACAGACGGTCCCTGGCGAGAGGCGGACACCGTATTTTCTCCGCGCTCGTATTTCGACAGCCATATCGACCGGATCGTCGACGAATTGGAAAAAGCTGAGCACTCGATCGACATCGCCATGTACAGCATCAGCGACAGCCGGGCCATCTCGGCAATTGGCGACGCCGTCGAGCGCGGCGTAACGGTGCGCCTGCTCTTTGACTCCGCAAACGGCGACCACCTCAACACGGCCGGCTCGCGCTCCGCCCAATTAGAAGACCTCGGCGTCGACGTGCGCTATATCAATCGCATCATGCACCACAAATTCGCCATCATCGACGGTCCGCAAGACGAGCTTTTGCAGGCTTCGGACGCTCGATTTTTCTCGGGAAGCGGCAATCTCTCCTACGGCGCGGCCGTGCGCTACGACGAGAATACAACCTTTCACCGAGGCGACCCCGCTGTGGTCCTCGCTATGCAGCGCGAGTTCAATCACCTCTGGGAAAACTCCCGAGACCTGGAGTGGAATGACGAGCTCGAATACTTCGAGACCATGCCCATCGAAGAGGAAATGATCCCACCTCGTGATGAGCTCGAGATTTTGTTTACCTCCGAGAACTTCGAGACCACCTATTCTAACCGATGGGGCGCCGGCTTCCGTCCCATCGATTTTAGCGAAGTCGTCGCGACCCGCCTCGTGGAGCTTATTGAAGATGCCCACTCCGCAATCTACATGGCCGCTGGATTTTTGCGCTCCCGCCCGGTTTCAGAGGCCATTATGCAGCGATGGAGTGAAGACCCCGATCTCGATATTCGCATCTACCTCGATCAATCCGAATATATCAGCCAGTGGTACAACAACTCCCAACACTCCGATCTCGAGGACTGCCTGGTCGACGCCGGCGATGACGAGGGAGATATATACGACTGCGAAGAGCGGGGATTTATCTTCAGCTACGAATTGATCGACCGGGATATCCCGGTCCGATTTAAAAATTACTCATATCGATGGCACTATAGCTACGCCCTGCAGATGCATCACAAATACCTGATCATCGACCGAAATACGGTGGCCACCGGCAGCTATAATTTCTCGAATAATGCCGAGCAGAATACGATGGAAAACGTCATCGTATACCGCGATTACTTCTACCCGGAAGTGGTGACGGGATTCGTCGACAATTTCGAGGAAATCTGGGAGACCGGGCGAAGTGAGGGAGTTTTTGAGGAATTAATGACCGAGGTCGAGACCGACGACGAGATCGATCTCGTCTTCGAACCGGCGGCCCTCTACTGGGATGAAATCACAGAATTGCGCTCGGCAATCCGCGATCGATGTCCCGACGTCGACAGCGAGCCCTACCGCACAGAGCCCGAGAACCACCGAACATGCACCGCCGAATAGCTTTCATCGGCCTGATTTGTTGATGAATATTTGTCACTTAAACGAGACCCGACCGGGCATCGTTTAACACTCGTTGTCCCGCATCGGTTGACGATCGCAGCCCGAGGGATCCGGCGGGTATTCGTCGAGGCAGTCCATCTCACAATTCATGGAGCCGCCCATCATGCAGGAGGTCATGCAACGCCCCAATTGAGGCGGAAAACATCGCCTGGCCGATGAGCTGTCCGGACATGAATAAAAGTCGTTATTGATACAGCAGGTCATCGTCGAACTTTCCTCTGAAGACTCCTGCTGTGACGAAGAGCTACTGCTGCGCCCGGTGAGGCGATCGCGGCGCCGAGTCCCGCTTTCTTCTTCCTCTTCCTCGGCGGCACGCTGCTCTTCGGTGCGCCGCTCGGCAGCTCGCTGCTCCTCGGCACGCTGCTCCTCGACGGCCTCGCGTTTTTCGGCCTGTAATTCAGAGGTCCGCCGCAAGATCGCCCGGGCGTCCTCTTGCTCACTGCTATAGGTCATATACTCCGGAATGACGTAGCTATTCTCCATATCCACGATGCGATCGCTCGTGATCTCAACCACAGTTACCCGGTCATCGGACATATCGATAAGACCGACCAATTCACCGACCTGCGCGGACGTAAAATAATTGGTGGTCGCCACCTGTGAGATCAGATCCAACTGATCACTGGAAAACGACGCGTCATTTACCTGGCGCTTCACATCGTCAAAGGCCGTCACACTCATGGCCAGCGCGCCTTCCGGTGGCAGATGAACCGATTCGGCGTCTTCATCGTCGTCGGAGCTAGAGCCGAAGAGATCACCGGCCGTATAAAACCCCCCGCCTGAACAGGCAGTGGCGGCGAAGAAGGAAGCGAAAAAGACAAATAAAACGAGGCAAACCCTGGTGCGCATCGACTCAATCCGTGGCGTGATAGCTACTTAGTGGTTCTCAATTTCGCGGCGGCATAAAGAGACGTCGGAAAATAAGAAATATTCACGACCATCTCACACCACATATTGCGCGTGTCCCATACTCGAAGCCCCCCGAGCCCCGTTCCACGAAAGCGAATACCCCGGAGCCCCTGGAGCTACAATGTAGCCCACACCGACCGGAGCAGGTAGTCATAATACGCTCATCGGGATTGTGGCTGACGCACCATGGGGAAAAGCGGTGGTGACGTGCCGGCCTGGATGGCCGCTTCGATCTCAAAACCATAGCGCAGATAAAGGGAGAGATTCGCCGGATTGGTCGACTCCAATGCCGCTATCGTCTGGGTCCGATCACATTCGGCCACCACCTTCTCCATCATCGCCGATCCATATCCCCTGCGCTGATGTCTTGGCGTGACTCCGATAAAAGGCAGATGCCAATGTGGTTCTTCGACCTGATAGTCTTGAAGCTCTTCGAAGACCGCAAAGAAATCATCCATTAGAGAGGAATCGACGGTGTCCGCGATGTGACCGACGAATTCCTCTTCGTCGGGCTGTACTCCCGGAGGAAGCCACACTGCCGTCCCCGTAAAATCCCCCACATAATGCACTCCTTCGGCATCGAAACCTTTGCCCCCATAAATACGGATGAAGTCCGGGAAATGACCCAGAAATTGTGTGGGAGTCTTATAAAACCAGCGGATCATGGGATCCATGGCAAATGCCAATACGAGTGAGGAAATGACGTTGTCCTCGTCAGCACTGGTCGCTGTTCGCACTCGGATCTCTTCGGTCATCTGACACCTCTCGACATAAGATAATCAACGCCTCAGGGGTCGTGCTTTACAGCGCGAACCGCCGGGACTCCGTGAATTGTGGAACTACGTATTCTTGGAGTGTAAATAACCCGCCGGAAATTTCAAACGGTGGCGCCAGATCAATAGGCCGCGCCATCTCAATTCGTAGCGCTCCGCCCGACCAGATCAGGGCGAGATTGCCTCCACGATTTCTTCTTCTTCCGCATCAATGCGCGAAAAGCGGTTCGGCGAAGATTCTCCGGGGACCCATAAACGCAGGCTGTCTCCGTCCTGAATCACCGTCGTAAATTCCCCGTCGTTGCGCATCGTCACGTACCGGTATTGCTGCCCGCCCCGGGCTGACGCGGATACGCGCTTATGTCCGACCGGCTTCTCCTCAGCACCTTCAACTCCCTGCATCAGCACGAAGACCTGACTCGAATCTTCGACGGTGGGAAGCAATATGACCCGTGCCCGAAGCTCATCCTCAAATACCAGGACCCGATCAAGCTCGACGTCATCGCGATTCCATTCCAACCCGGCAGCCGTCACCACTTCCTCGCGGGGCTCACCGGCCTGCTCTCGTCGTGCCTCCGCTTCTTCTGCGGCCTCGGCAACCTCGGCATCATTGGCGTCACAGACCTCATAGGAGCCTTCCTTTTTGCGAGCCAACTGGCAGAAATTCACCGCAAATGCCCCCGTTCCAGACACTTTTTCTGCCATCTCTTCGTGGAGTTCGTCCCAACATAGATCGCCGAGTACATATTTGGAGCTCTCGATCACCTCTTCGCGAAAGTCCGGCGACTCCAGCGCCGATTTAATCGCCATTGCCACATCCTCTTCCTCACAAAAGCCGTCCGGGCGAAAATCAGACCGCGCCGCAGCCTCAAAGAACTCCATGGCCACCCAGTGATTGGCGTTTAAGCGAATAAAATGCCCGGCCTCCATCGCATCATGAGGATTCTCCTGCACAAAATCGCGCAGGACATCCAGGCAGTGATCAAAATCCTCGACATCAAAACAACCTTTCACGTCATTCAAATCTTCATATTCCACCCCGGCGAATGTGACTCGCACCTCCTTGACCGGGGGTTCCTCCTGTTCAGTAGCCGTCTCCTGGCCCGAAGATGCACATCCGACGCAAAATAGACAAAACCCGACCAACACCACCAATCGACTCAACATAGCGAACTCCTTATCTACAAAAATGAGGTGCAAGCGTTCGCGGCCAGCCTGGCCGCCCTAAAATATGGGGCCCGCGGCCAGCCTGGCCGCCCTAAAATATGGGGCCCGCGGCCAGCCTGGCCGCCCCAAAATCTGGGGCCCGCGGCCAGCCTGGCCGCCCTAAAATCTGGGGCCCGCGGCCAGCCTGGCCGCCCTTCGGGCTGCTAGACCGAGCCTTAGCGGCGTACTGGCGCACAGCTTCGTCACACAACTGAACGCTTACTCGTAATTTCTACGAGTATTGCGCCCCTCTCAACCTGTCAATCTATATCCCGATAAACCCCGTAATATCGGCGTCGATACCTGTGTACCGGAACCACAAAAATGCCTGGCACCAAACGCGGCGAGCTATCTAGATATGGTCCCCAGACAAGCTCCCCTACTGGCGCTTACGGCGAAAAGTCGAGGTCGACATCGCGCACATCACTGACCACCAGATCGGCGCCGTGCGCGCGCAATGCTGCTCCGTCACTTCGAGCTCCCCGATTCACACCAACGACGAGCCCGAACCGCCCGGCCTTTCCCGCCTCTACGCCACTGATGGCGTCCTCGAGCACCACTGCCTTTTGGGGCTCTACGTGGAGCTGCCTGGCCGCCTCCAAGAAGATGTCAGGCGCCGGCTTTCCATCGATACTGAGCTTCGCCGAGTCCACTCCGTCGATGGTCACATCGAAGAGCTCCTCTAACCCGGTGGCCCTTAAGATAGCCGCACCATTTCGACTGGACGTGATGAGCGCCGTTTTCAGGCCCTCGTCACGCCAGGATTTAATCTGGGCTACGGCATCGTCGTATTGCTCAGGCTTCTGCTCTTTGAGAATCTGGTGGAAGAACTCGTTTTTTCGGTTTCCCAGGCCGTAGACGGTCTCCTCTGCCGGTGAGTCATCGAGCTCACCCTGTGCGAGCTCGATGCCTCGGGACTCCAGAAAGGCGCGGGCCCCCGCAAAGCGGGGCTTTCCATCGACGTATTGCTTATAATCCTCATCGATGTCGAAGGGTCGATGCTCTTCGCCTATTTCGCGCTGCCGACGCTGAAAATACTCGTCGAACATCTGCTTCCAGGCCCTGGCATGGAGACCAGCGGTCCGGGTGAGCACACCGTCCAGATCAGAAATGACTGCCTCGAATTTACCGGCCATTGTCGCCACCTTTTTGTCTCAGAGGATTTCTTCGCAAACTCTCGGCAGCCCCTTCGGGCAGTCCACGTTTTTATCGGTGCGCCAAACCTCGACACTCTCTACGAGGTCTTCAACACAGATTTACGAGAACGCGGCGATATCGAATATCACCACCTCGACGCCAGACCAATGAGGTCGCTCGCGCCCCGGCGATTCTCACCGACGAAGTCTGATGGTATCCCCTAGCCTAACCACAAACCGGTCCAGGAGACGCACATCAGCCCAAGAGATCATCGGTCAACAGCGCCAGTTGCCGGATGCCCGATCCACTCTGGATACCCGGTCTAAAAATATCTCGTAAGATTTTCGCGCATCGCACGTCTCTTTTAGTGCAGGGGGGCAAAACCTCTTGCGCAACGAATCTTTCACCACATGGAGTCGAAGATGGCCGGACAAAATCAATCCAAATGCAATTGCAGCGCCCAACAAGATTGCCCCTGCTGCGCATCCTGTAGCTGTACTCAGGGAAGTTGTAGCCAGTGTGTCTGTTGTACCGATGCCTGCGAGTGCCCGCCCTCTTGCAACTGTAGCTGCCGCGCGTCAAACTAGGGTGTGTCTGAGAACTCCTGACCGAGCACCCCGAGGGCACTTCCTCGCTACGCTCAGGGCGCAGGGCGAGATGATTTTGGTGCCATTTTTGATCGAAAAACGCAGGTTTAGCAGCGCTATATCGAGTATTTTCGACGGAAATGGCGTGAAAATCAGCCGCCAACTGCGACCAAAGGGGTTTTCA
>SKQC01000141.1 GCA_007119175.1 Myxococcales bacterium
GCATGGACGGCGAGGGCAAGGCGCGCTGACGAGTCGATGCTCTCGCATCGTCGAGGAAGCGCAACGCAGCCATCGTCGTTCAGGACCGGCGAGAGTGCCTACGGATTTCCGAAGGGCAGCACTAGGCCGGCCCGGAGCGTGAATGACAACTCCTGACCGAGCTTCTCGGGACGCTGTTGTTAGCGGGATTCTGGCAGACCCGAGACGGAATATCTTTTCTTCGTGTTTCCTTTGCGTCCTTTGCGGTTCCCTTAGCGTTCTTTGCGGTTCCCGTTGCGTCCTTTGCGGTTCCGAGTAGTTTTTACATTTTCCCCATCGAGGTGCGGAGAGCCATGGCGAAGCCCCGCAGTATCTACGTCTGTAACGAATGCGGTTACGAAACGGCCCAGTGGCAGGGTCGCTGCTCCAGTTGTGGCGAATGGAATACGCTGCTCGAGGAGATCCGCGAGAAAAAGTCGAAATCCAAAGGGGAAAAATCAAAACCGTCGCGGCGCGCGGGCTATGGCGCCGGCGCCGACGACACGCCCGTGCGGATGGCATCGGTCGAGATGCAGACCGGCGACAGACTCCTCAGCGAAAACGAGGAGCTCGATCGCGTCCTCGGCGGCGGCTTCGTCCACGGCGGGGTGGTCTTATTGGGAGGCGATCCGGGAATCGGAAAATCGACCCTGTCGCTGCAGGTCGCGGGAATGCTTGCCGAGCGAGAGCTGACGGTATTGTACGTCTCCGGTGAGGAGAGCTTAAGTCAGTTAAAAATGCGCGGCGAGCGGCTCACCGCCGACGTCGACGACGTCCTCGTCGTCGGTGAGACTCGGCTCGGACGTGTCGAGGAATTGGTGGAGGAGCGAGAGCCCGATTTTCTGGTGCTGGACTCCATTCAGACCCTGGCTGCCGAGGATCTGACGTCCTCGCCGGGCAGCGTGGTTCAATTGCGGGAGGTCACCGGCACCATCACCCAATTGTCCAAGGGCCTCGGCATGCCGACGATCCTCATCGGCCATGTCACAAAAGACGGGGCAATCGCCGGGCCCAAGGTCTTAGAACATATGGTGGATACCGTCTTGTATTTCGAGGGGCAGGCCGGGATGAATTACCGGATTCTGCGGGCCGTGAAAAACCGCTACGGATCGACCAACGAGATCGGGGTCTTTGAGATGCGCGGTGATGGTTTGCACGGCGTCGAAAATCCCTCGGCAATGTTTCTGGCAGAGCGGCCGAAGGGGGCACCGGGCAGTGTGGTCGTCCCCGTCGTCGAGGGCACCCGTCCGCTATTGGTCGAGGTCCAGGCATTGGTCAGCGCCACTCAATATGGTCCGCCCAGGGTGACTACAGTGGGGGTCGACCAGAACCGGGTCCATCTTTTGCTGAGTATTTTAGAAAAACGGGCCGGACTGAAGGTCACCGGTCACGACGTCTTCGTCAACGTCGCCGGCGGTGTCAAAGTAAGTGAGCCCGCCGCCGACCTCGGCATTGCATTGGCCATTGCCTCGAGCTATCGAAATCGCTCCGTTGCCGAGGACGCCGTGGTATTCGGGGAGATGGGATTGACCGGTGAGATAAGAGCGGTGACGCAGGCTGCGCCCCGGCTGATGGAGGCCCAGAAATTGGGTTTTCGCCGAGCCCTGGCGCCGCGGAGCAACGTCTCTGGCGTTGACGCCTATCTGGAGGGAAATGAAAAAGCGCTCTCCGAGCTGCGCTTCGAGGGCGTCCGAGATCTCGGACAGGCCCTGCGAAGCGCAAAGCTCGTCGATGGATCAGATGTCGATGGATCAGATTAGGCCGCCGGCGCCCACAGATTACACCAACCATCGGGGTGGAAGGGGCCGGGAAGCACGGCACAGCCGCCGCAATTTTCGCCGGCCGTCGGCTCTTCCCAATGCAGGCAATTATCGCAGGTCTGATCGGGGGTTTCGGTCTGGTCGGTATATTCGTGGTTTTCACGACGGGTGATCTCGTCGTCCGACAGTCCGGCAAGGGCCTCCTGGTCATCACAGCTGAAATCGTCCGGCGCGGCCCCCTCGGGGCCTTCGGCGGGGTCGGCCTGGTCGTCGACCTGCGGATCTGCCGGTTCGCAACCGGCGAGGATCGTTCCCGCGCCTACCGTCGCCGCGCCCAGGAGGGCGGCGCGCTGCAGAAATTGACGGCGATTGAGCAGTTTTTTGTCGGACATAGTCGGTACCTCACGGGCTTGAGAAAAATACTCCGGGCAAGTCGCACGAACTACTCTAACGAGTAACGGGAGATCTCCCATAGGGCAAATTGTCTCAGTGCCTTGAATCGGCGATTTCCCCCACTACTCGTGAGGCGACTCCCCCCCGATAAAAAAGAATCTATTCCCGCGGCGGGTACCGGTCGAGCTTTCGCTGCAGAGTGCGTCGGTGGATATCGAGACGGCGGGCGGCCTCTGAGATATTGCCGCCGCAATCAGCGAGCACCCGCTGGATATGTTCCCACTCCGCGCGGGCCAGAGACGGGGCCTGGTAGTCGTGTTCCGAGCCCGACATCGGCGGTTTGTCGCCCCGTGAGAAGGCGGCGATGATATCATCGGCGTCGGCTGGTTTTTGCAGATAGTTGATGGCCCCCAGGCGCACGGCGTCGATGGCGGTGGCGATCGAGCCGTAGCCGGTGAGAACGACGATCTTGGTGTGTTCGTCAATCGATTTTAGATCGCGCACCACCTGTAAGCCGTCTTTTCCGGGCATCCGCAGATCGACGACCGCCCATTGAGGGCTGTCGTCTCTTGCGGCGGCGACGGCCTCGTCGTGGTTTTGCGCCTTTCGCACATCATAGCCTCGGTCAGAGAACGCACGGGCGAGGCGGTCGCGAAAAATCTCGTTGTCGTCGACGATGAGCAAAGACTGCGGATCACTCATGGAGTACCTCCGGGATTGATCTGAATTGCTTCGGGAGCGAGCGGAGAGTCGGTGGAATCACTTTCGGGAAGGCGAACGGTGACGACGGTACCTTCTCCTGGGGTCGAGGTAAATTCTATGTCGCCGCCTATCTTTTCGACCAGTGTGCGCGCCAGAAATACACCGAGGCCCATACCCTGGCCGGTCTGCTTGGTGGTGAAAAACGGCTCACCGATTCGCTCTAAGATAGCGGGTTTTATGCCCTCGCCGCGGTCGCGAATCTCTAATATTAGCTCGCCGTCTTTGTCTCGGGCTATCAAGTCCACGGACTGATCGTCATCGCTTGCTTCGAGCCCGTTATTGACCAGTCCTCGCAATGCCTGGCCCAGGGCGCTGGGCGGAACGGTCAATTCCGCAATGCGATCAGTGTCGATAGTAACCTCGACCCGGTCGCGGTATCGACAGCCCTCGAGGATGTGTTCGATCAGCTCTCCGACGGCGACGGGACGGGCGAATTCGCCGATCGACTCGCCGGCATCGGCCGACATCTGTCGCAGGATCTCACGGCAGCGCTCGACCTGATCGCGAATTAACTCCGCGTCTTCGACGAGATGGCGCGGCATTTGCTTTTCCTCGAGACCGTGTTGCAACTCGTTGGCCACCAGGGCGATCGTCGACAGGGGAGTTGAAAATTCGTGAGCGGCCCCGGCGGCTAACGTGGCGAGACTTGCCAGCTTTTCATTTCGCATCTTGGCGTCTCGAATTCGGATTAATTCCTCGTCGCGCCGCGTCAGAGCCTTCTGGATCATATTGATAAAAAAGGCGATGACCGCCGCGGAGACGATAAACGCAACCCAGCGCCCCTGCGTCTGCAGGGTCCATATCTCGGGCTGGCTTGCCCAGGGCAGATAGTGGTCGGTATAGGGCAAAAAATGAAGCCCGATATAGGCGCCGATGCTGATCAACGTCACCACCCAGGTCCACAGCGGGCGGAGCACCAGGGCCGCCAGGGCGACGTGGATAAAATACAGCAGGCTAAAGGGATTGGCAGCGCCGCCGGTAAAAAAGAGCAATACCGTCAAAAACACGATATCGGCGATAAGCACCAGGGCGCCCATCATCTCGTGGCGGGGGCGCCCGGTGCGGGCCCAGGCGATGAGAGCCAGATTTGACAGCACCTCCAACACCAGGATCAGCGCCAATATCCGATAGGGAAAATCAACGCCGGGCATTACCCGCGAGGCAATGATCACCGCCGATTGGCCGATAAACGCCACCCAGCGAAGCCGGATGAGCCAGGCAAAGTTTAGCCGGTGAACGTCGGGCGCCGAGCGCAGGCGCCGCAGGCCGGCGCCGGCTCGAGGGAAAGACCGCTCCTGTGAGAGCGAAGAAGGTGTCATCGGAACATCGGAGGGTGAAATAGGCGTCAACTCGTGGTCAGTACAAAGACCACCTTTCGGCACGAATCATTCCAGGCAACAGCCGGATGGGGCGGTGGCCGGCCCGTCAATGTACAACCGTCGCAACCTGTGGCAAAATAGTCGCCCATCTACCGAATTGCGATGATGCTAATTCGGTCGCTGATGGCAGATGCGTACCATCTGGGAATTGCCGAAGTATTTCAACGGGCACTGCTCGGCGAGTCGAACGCCGGGAAATTGAGAGAATTCAATGCGTCCGGAATCGAACGAGACAACCTCGAAAATGATGTCACTGACTGTGATCAGTGGCCCCGATGAGGGGAAGACCAAAAGTTATAGTCAATCCCGCATCACCATGGGGCGCGATACCCGCAATGACTTCGTGCTCAGCGATGGCTTTGTCTCCAATCGCCATGCGGAGTTGGTGGTCGAAAACGGGCAGATCTTATTTCGGGATCTCAAGAGTCGTCACGGCTCCACGGTCGTCACTGACGCGGTCACCAAGAAGCTCCACGACGAAGAGCGAGCGCGTCACGTCGCCGTTGAAAGTGGTGCCGAAGTACAGGTCGGCTCCAGCCTGATTCGCCTGACCGTCGCTGAGGATCCGCTCAGCAACCGGACCACCACCAATTATAAAGTCGACGGCAAGCCTGCTGCACCCAAACTCGAGCCCTCCGAACGGGACAACCTGATTACGGCTGCCCACCAGCCGGTCAAGACGATCAATCGAAGCCTGGAGAGCGCCGATACCCGACTGGCCGTCTTATTTCGGCTCGCCGGTCAACTCAATGGCCTGACTGCTCTCGACGAGGTGCTCGATCTGATCATCGAGACCACCTTCGATGCATTTCCGGCCACGAATTTCTTCGCCGTCACCCTGGGGGCCGATCCCGACGAAGTCAGTGTTCAAGAGCCGTTTTTGACGCGGACTCGCGGTGAGATTCCTCTGCCTGACAACGAGGACGCACCGCTGCTTAGCTCCAGTATTCTGCACCGGGTTGCCACCTCGCAGGAGTCAATTTTATTTACCAAAGACTCGCTGGGTTCCGAGGTCACCCAGTCGATTTTGGACGCCAAGATTACGGCCTGTATGTGTGCGCCGCTGGTCGGCCAAAAGTCGTTGCTGGGACTGATGCAGGTCGACACCCGGGGGCGAGGCTCGCTTTTTACTCGCCAGGATCTGGAGCTATTTAATATCCTGGCATCCAATGCAGCCTTCGCCATCGAGCGGGCCCGGCTGACCGAGAGCATCATGGAGATGTTCGAGGGTTTCGTCGCCGCCAGCGTCAACGCCATCGAGGCCCGCGACCCGGTCACGGCCGGCCACTCCGAAAGGGTGGCCCATTATACCCTTGAGCTGGCCGATGTCGTTAACGATATCGAAACCGGCCCCCTCTACGATGTCTTTCTCGATCCCGATGAGATGCGCGAGCTTCGCTACGCGGCATTGCTCCACGATTTCGGCAAGATTGCCGTGCGCGAGGACGTCATCCAGAAGGGCGCACGGCTGCCCAGGGAGACGATGCGGCTGATCCGCCAGCGCTTTGAAACGGCCCGGGAGCTGACGTATCGACAATGGCTTCAGGAATACGTCGCCAAATTAGAGCGCGGTGACGCCCGCCCCGATGGGCGGGGATTGGCAAAAATCGATCAAACCTACGTCGATCTGTGCAAGGAGCTCGACGAAACCTACGAGTGGCTCGAAGAGATCTCGACGAAGGGCTATGTCCAGGACGAAGAGATCGCCCGGGTTCGCGAACTCGGCGAGAAGACCTTTCCCAGCGCTGACGGAACGCGCCAGCCCTACTTGAGGCCGGAAGAGGTCGAAAATTTATGCATCCAAAAAGGGACTTTGAACGAAGAAGAGTGGGTCGAGATGCGCAGCCACGCCGCCCTCAGTGAGTCTTATCTCGATCAGATCCCCTGGAGTGATGAATTGCAGAGCATCCCCTGCATCGCCGGAGCCCATCATGAAAAACTCGATGGGACGGGCTATCCACAGGGATTATTGGGCGATGAGATCATGCCTCAGGTGCGGATGCTGACGATTTCCGACATCTTCGATGCCCTCACGGCCAGCGATCGGCCCTATCGAAAGGCGGCTACCATTGAGCGGGCCCTGGAGATCTTGAATTTGGAGTCCGACGAAAACAAACTCGACGACGACCTCGTCGAAGTATTCGGCTCCATTGTTATTCCACGTATCCAGGACGATATCCCCAACCCCCGAGACTGAACGACGGTTATTTTGACGCCGGCAGCAGTGCCGGACGCGAGACCAGCCGCTCCAGGTTGATCAGATTTTCAAAATAGGTGATCCGTCGGGAGAGATCGCAGGTGACGGCTGCGCCGTAGCCTTTCCAGAAGGCGCGATCGGCGACGGGGTGGTCGCTGAGAAGACCGTAGATTCGCAGGGCGGCCAGATCGTATTCCGGTGGGCGCAGGGCGACGGAGCCGAAGTCGAGCAGGGCTTCAACCTCGGTGGGGTTGTCGCGAACTGAAAACCGGGTCGGCGTTGGCCGTCCTACCGTCCAGGTACTTCGTCCGTGGGGATGAAAGGCGCTGAGTTCGTGGCGCAAATTGGCCATCGTCTCCACCGCCGTATCTCTGACCTCGTCGTTTTCCAGCTCAAGGATCGCTTCGCTCAGGGCGGTGAATGCGGAGGCCATAAAGGCGTTGAAGGTATGATATGCCCCACCAAATTGGTGATCTCCGAAACCGGACGGTGATGGTAACTCGTGGATACGCCGAAGCAGCTTACCGAGACTTTCAAAAACGCCCACCAGAGCGGCGTTACTCAGTTCCTCATAGGCGACCGACGCCAGGGTCTCGGCACCGGTGGACGATACGATCAGGCTGCGTTCATCCCGCGACTGGACGGGGTAGGGAAAGAGAGCGTCGGGAAAGTCATCGATCTTCGCTATATGGCGGGCGAACTCATCGGCGCTCTCCCACTGCAACTCCCATCGCGTCTCCTCGCCGCTATCGTCGATATGCAGACTCCAACGGCGACTCCCGACGTCACTGTGCTCTTTATTCATCGATGGCGGCGATTCGGTACTCAACGGTTTGTTCTCGGCAACCAGAAATTGATATGTACTCTTAGACTCGACTCAGTGCGGACTATAGTTGGCAACTCTCCGGTCTGGGATCTTCGCGCTCATCGAGCATATAACCAATGGTGCGTACCACGGTCCGGCAGGTCTGTGGATCGCGGGTATCCGTGGCCAGATCGGCGCAGGCCCCGCCGAGGCCATCTAGTTCTTCGACCTGTGAGCAGCATTCCAGCATCTGCTCGCACTCCGCAGCGCGACAGCCGGATAAGGCGATCAGTGCGATCGCCAATAAAACGGGGAACAAAAGGCGGTAGTTCATGATGTTTTACCATTGGCGGGACGTCAGTGATTCAAGGTCATTGGTACATTCGTCGGCACAGAAAATCAAAGTTCGCCTTCGCGTTGCGGACGAGGTCAATCAATCGAATTCCTCCGCGGATGACGTGAGCTGAAAAAGACGTACAATGTTGGCGAAGCCAACAGAAGAGGAACGCGTGACCGAAGTCGAAAATACGCCCGAGGTCATTGGGCGCTATGAGTTGCTGACCCGCCTGGCGACAGGGGGGATGGCAGAGCTATTTCTAGCTCGGGAGCGCGGTCTGGCCGGCTTAGAACGACTGGTGGTCATCAAGCGCATCCTTCCCCATCTGGCCGATCAACCGTCGTTCGTGGAGATGTTTTTGCGCGAAGCGCGTATCGTCGCTCGCCTCTCCCATCCCAACGTGGTCCAGATCTACGAACTCGGCCAGGAATCGAATTCCTATCATATCGCCATGGAGTATATTCATGGCTCCACGGTGCGCGAGCTGCTCCTGCTGGCTCAGAAAGATGATCTGATGATGCCTTTAGGGGTCACAGTCACCGTCGTCGAACAGGCCTGCCGTGGCCTGCACGCCGCTCACGAACTGACCGATCTCGATGGAAAACCACTGGGGTTGGTCCACCGCGATATCTCGCCCCATAACCTGATGTGCACCACCGATGGGCATGTGAAATTGCTCGACTTTGGTGTCGCCAAGTCCACATCGGCCAGCGTTGAGGCCACCTACTCGGGTAATCTAAAGGGAAAATTCGCCTACCTCTCACCGGAGCAATGTCTGCACGAGCCCTTAGATCGCCGATCTGACATCTTCGCAATGGGCATCGTGCTCTGGGAGATGATCACTATGCGTCGGCTATTTAAGCGAAAGACCGAGCTCGACATGATGCAGGCCGTCATCGGTGGCAAGGTGCCTGCTCCAGGCAGGTTTCGCGAAGACGTGCCAGAAGCGATCGAGCAGGTGGTGCTCAAAGCTCTGGCGCGCGAGCGAGAAGACCGCTACGAGACAGCCGAAGAGATGCGCGCCGATCTCGTCGAAGCGGCCGCCGCCAGCGACGTGGAGGTCGAGGAAAACCGGGTTGGCGAATTTCTGGACACCATCGCCGGCGAGCGGCTCGCCGAACGGCAGGCCACCGTAGAGAGCGCCTGTGAACGCGAGCTGACTCGCGCCGAGCGCCGGCGGCTATTGCATATGACCGGGACCAGTTCACGCTCCGTCAACGATGAAGGATTGGAGTCCGATGCCACGTCGGTGGAGCGCCCGTCCGGGATGGACGCCACGACCCAGACGCCGGCCGAACAGATCCAGGCAATGGTAAAGGCCGATCGACAGCGCGACCTTGGCGGCGGTAATGGAGCGGGGGCAACCAGAATCGACTCCGGCCGTCGAAAAAAACGGGTGGCGATTGCCGCCGCGATCACCATTGTCATCGGTGCATTGGTGGTGTTTTCGCTGGGAGTATTTGGCGACGAGACCGACGAAGCGGCCGCCATACAGGTCTCCGGCGAGCCCCTGCCATTGGGCTGGGCACCGACGATTGATCGGGAAGTGCTCGCCGAGGAGGTCCAACCGCTACACGAGTATCTGGAGCGAATGACCGGTCGTCCCGTGCCGCTGAAGATCGCCGACGACTACGCCGGACTCGCCGATATGTTGCGCGACGGCGAGGTGGCGGCGGCGATGATGCCGCCCACGTTATTCGTCGTCACCATCAAGAACGACCCCTCCATTGAATTACTGGTCATGCGCGAATTTGACGGCACCGCGTCGAGCGACGGCCATTTGTTGGTTCGACGCGGCGAGGGAATTCGATCCCTCGAAGATCTGGAGGGCGAGATCTTTTGTTTTGTCGACCGCGTTTCCACCTCGGGGCATCTGTTGCCTCGCAATTATATTCGCCGCCACGGCCATGATCCCGATGAATTTGTGGGCAATGTGCATTGGAGTGGCGATCACTTCCAGGGAATGCGCGATCTTCTAAGCGGCAAGTGCGAAGCGGCCGCCGTTTATTCGGGGGCTTATTTGTCGGCCGACGAATACGATATCCGCACCGGTCAGGTCGGCTCATTGGCGCTGACCGGTGAGCTTCCGCAGGACGTCATCGCCGTGCGCGACGATATTGCGGACGACGACCGCGAATTGCTGCTCCGGGCATTTCTCGATTTCGATCCCCAGGTCGAATACGGCATTCGACGACTGGGAAAAAACCAGCGAATCACCGGTTTCTTGGAGCGCGATGTCAGTGATTTTGACCACCTCTATGAGGTGGTGATCACGGAGGGGCTCGATCTTGACGATCTGTAATCAGGGCGCGATTTAACGCAATAGATGAATGGGAATCTGGGCGCCATCGTCGAGGCCGTCGAATTTCTCGTCGACGATCCCCAGGGCGTTGGCTTCGGCAAAGAGGGCCGGGTTTCCCGAGCTCTGGTGCTCGGCGGGAGCAAATGTAATGCCGTCGCCCGTCGGCGTTGCCACCCCGGCCAGATAGGCGCGGCGATGACGCGAGCCCCGCGCCGAGCCGCGGAGAACGGCGTCCACGCGGGCCAGGGGAGCATTATTCAGATCGGCGCCCTGAGCCACTGCCAGGGCGGGCCGCAAAAAGAGATGAAATGCCACAAAGCCCGCTCCGGGATTTCCGGGCAATCCGATCACCGGGACGGGCCGTTCGCCGCGCCGTGCCGAGCCGAAGGCCAGCGGTTTTCCCGGCTTCATTCGCACCTTCCAGAACGTCATTCCACCGCTCAATTCGTCGACCACCTCGCCGACGTGATCGTGGTCCCCAACCGAGACCCCGCCGCTACTGACGACCATATCGCATTCGGCAATGGCCCGACGAAACGTGGCGGCAATATCCTCGCGACGGTCCGGCGCTGCCGGATACACCTGGGCGACGCCGCCGTGGGCTTCCACGAGGGCTTCCAGCATATAGGCGTTGCTGTTGATGATCTGGCCCGGCCCCGGCGACTCGCCGAGTTCGACCAATTCGTCACCGGTGCTGATGATGGCCACCCGGGGCTTTGCGTGGGCGACGATGACCGGCTTTGAGAAACTCGCCAATAAGCCGATTTCGGCGCCGCCGATGCGCGAACCCGGTTTAAGGACTGCATTGCCTGCTTTGAGATAGGTTCCGGCGACGCGAATATTTGCGCCCCGTCCACGGCCGGGGCGCTCGCGGACCGTGACCTCCAGCGTGTCCGCATCGCATAATTCGCGCGGCACCACCGTGTCGGCCCCCGAGGGCAGGGCAGCCCCCGTCGAGATTCGAAATGCCTCGCCGGCGCCCACAGTCTCTGACGATGGGCTGCCCGCTGCGGCGACGCCTGTAATTTCCAGTGTGCTCGGAACCTCGTCCAGGTCGTCCCACCTCAGCGCGAAGCCATCCATCGCCGAGTTATCAAAGCGCGGCGAA
>SKQC01000140.1 GCA_007119175.1 Myxococcales bacterium
GATTTTGGTGCCATTTTTGATCGAAAAACGCAGGTTTAGCAGCGCTATATCGAGTATTTTCGACGGAAATGGCGTGAAAATCAGCCGCCAACTGCGACCAAAGGGGTTTTCAGACACGCCCTAGTGGTCCGACACCGAAGTCTATTGAGCCTTCGCCAGTCCTGAACGACGATCTTATTGCCGTCGGCGCTCGACGATGCTAAGGCATCGCCTCGCTTTGACGGCTTCAACCTCGTCGCCCAGTCCTCGCCGAATTCTTCAAGGAATTTCAGTGTCGAACCACTAGTGCGCGAGATCGACGGTAATTCGCTCATCCCAGGCATCGGTGGCCTGAAGGCCGAAGGCATCGAGGCGCGACAAAACAACCTCGTCGATCGCCTGATACATCAGCCTGCGGGCCCGGCTGGCCTCGGAAAATCCGAGAGCAAAGAGGTCGTCCAGAATCTGCCGAGGAGGTTTTTCACCGGAGCCAAGCGGCATGGCGTGCAGCAACTCCGCCTCCAGATGGCCCAGGGCGACGGGCATATAATCGCGCAACTGCTGGCGTTCTTCGTCGCTGAGGTCGTCGTGCAGAGCGGCGAGATAGGTCCAGCCAACGCGGGCATGCAGTGATTCGTCGGCCGCCAGTCGCCGCAAAACGCGGGCGATATAGGGCTCCTCGACGCGCTCTCGCTCCTCCGTGAGTAATCCCATTGAGATGGTCTCGGTCAACGAGGCGAAGAGCAGATTTCGCAGCGCACCGACCCGTTTGCTGCAATCGTCGTGATTGGGAACCTGTCCAAGGTCGATCTCGACCTCCGTTCGCGGATCGTCCCCAAGAAATTCGATGACTTGAGAGCACAACGTGGCGTGGCGCAACTCGTCCATCGCACAGCGCAAGACCGTGGTCTTAAAATCGATCGTGGCGCCGCCCTCCATCAGTTGGGGAACGATCTGAGCAAAGACGGCGGCGCTCTCGTATTCATGGATCATCCGCTTTCGCCAGGTCCTTATCGCCACCTCCATGGCCCGAGGATGGTAGTCTCGCGACAGGACGTCGTCGTCGCGCTTTTCAGGCGAGTGTTCGCCCTCGCCACCGAGCATGCTGCGGATGATGCGCTCGTGAAACGAGGCAATTGAGGTGGGTCCCGGCTTCAAACTCATTATGGACTTCATTGCGGCATCCTAGGCGGTACGGAGGGGCCTATATTAAGGGCGGCACATTGGCCGTCCCACAATTCGCCTCCCCACTGGTGGCAACAATCGACATCTTCATCCTGATGGCACTCTTCGTAACACTCGCCGGTCGATTCTTGAGCGTTGCAGCGCGTCTCTTGTACATCTTGTACATCGCTTCCGTTGGCGTCGGACAACGCCACGTCGCCCCCGGCGTCGGACAACGCCGCGTCACTCCCGGCGTCGCGATTTTCGATATTCCACTGCGGACCTTCATTTCCGTCATCGGACCCACAGGAGAGTCCGGCGAAAAGTATCGCCCCGGCGGTGACGGCTTTAACGGCCGAGATAGCCCTTTTTCGAATCTCTTTATCTTTGGCGAAATTCATGGTCGGCCTGGGAATTTATAATCATTGATCACGGGCCCACCCTATCGAATCGGTGAGGCGATGGAAAATCGCCGGTCGCTGCCACAGCGGCCTTTATTGCGGCATCCTGGGTGGTACGAAGGGGCCTTCGATATATGCGACACATTCGCCGTCCCACAATTCGCCTCCCCAATTATAGCAACAATCGACATCGTTATCTCGATTGCACTCCTCATAACACTCGCCGGTCGATTCTTGAGCGTCGCAGCGCATACTTTGTACATCACTGCCGCTGGCATCGGAGACCGCCGCGTCGCCCCCGGCGTCGCTATTTTCGATATTCCACTCCGGACCTTCATTTCCGTCATCGGACCAGCAAGAGACTCCGGCGAAGAGAATCGCCCCGGCGGTGACGGCTTTGACGGCCGTGATGGCCTTTTTTCGGATCTCTTTGTCCTCGGTGAACTTCATGGTCGGCTTCCTGGTCGGCTTGGGAATCTATTATCATTGAATATGGGCCCACCATATCGAATCGCTGAGGCGATGGAAAATCGCCGGTCCTCCTTTCAGCGCTCCTAATCACACCCCATCGGGCACGGCGAACATCTGCACGCCGCGCAGCTCGCACAGTGGCTGACCACCTGTGGTGGCGATCAGCACGTCGGCGACGATCTTGCGGCTGGAGTGAGTATTTCGGCGCACCTTGCAGATCAGTAACTCCTCAGAAGGGTTGGCGACGAAGGGCGTAAAGCTCTCCATACGCATGGGCAACGTCTGCGCACCGATGAGATCGAGGCCCCACAACAGGCTGATCTGCAATGCACCGTCCATGGCCGCCGGGTCGGCGCTCCAGCCCTCGTCGGGCCAGCCCATTTCGCGAAGACCTTTTAGGGCCGCCGCGCCACCGCCCTCGCCCAAGCCCTGAAGTTCAGTGAGAACTTCGAAATCGGGGCCGTGAAAGAGCTTTCCATCGCCGTAGACCTCGTCCAACGAAAAGGGACTCTCTCCGATATCGAGTTCGTACTCTTCGAAGATATTGTCGCCGGGCTCATCTCGTCGCTCGGCCATCTCCACGACACCGCGGTAATGGATCTTGTCGCCGCCGCGCAATTCGAGCTTCAGCACCGGAAAGGCATGGTCGCCCGTCGACTCGGCATGGAGCGTCAAGAGATCTCCGTCGCCATCGAAATTCTGGAGTTTGATGCCGTTTAACACCTCGAGGTCACGACATTGTCGGACCACCAACTCCGGACAACAGGCGCCGGCAAAGCGGGTAAACCACTCCAGGACCAGCATCGCCGGCACCACGGGGATTCCCCGCAGACGGTGGCTGTCGAGGTAGGGATGCGTCGCGGCGTCGACGAAAATATCTGTCGACACCCCGCGGCTTAAATGAGAGCCGTTCATTCCTTCGGCCGAGACAGCTCCGCCGAGTACGACCTCTACGTCGTCGCTGCCAGCGTAGAGCAGTTCGTCGACATGCATCTCGGCGCCACGGTCACGCGGCAGTAGTACGACGCCCTCAGCCTCGAAATGAGCTTTGAGGGCGGGAGTGACCATTCCGCCGTCCCAGGGACCCCAATTTAGCGATTTCACGCGGCAATCCGGGCCTCTGCGCTGAGCTTCGGCATGAGCCACTTTATTGAGGACCTCGTTGGCCATGGCGTAATCGGATTGCCCCGGATTTCCGGAGCGAGCGGCCACCGACGAGAAAAGACAGATCAACTCAATTGGATCCGGCTCCGTGGCGTCGAGCAGCGCCTGCAATCCCTCGATTTTAGTGCCGAAGACCTTGTCGAATTGCTCGGGAGTCTTCTTTTCGATGAGCGCATCGGCCAGAACTCCGGCGCCGTGGATAATGCCCGAGACAGGCCCCCACTGCGAGCGCACGTCGTCTAAAAGGGCGGCCAGCGCGTCGCCGTCACGCACGTCGACCGAGGCGTAGCGAGCCTTCGAGCCCGCCTCTTCGAGTTGACGCATCGTATCTCGGATCTCGCGGCCCGAACGTATCTGACGGGCACGCCACTGAAGGTCGCGCGGCGAGATCTTTTCGCCCTCCTCTTTGGCCTCCTGCAACAGGATTTGCTTGATCTTCGCGTCGTCGTCGACGCCGTGAAATTTGGCGGGCTCCTCATTTAATTCAGAGCGCCCGAGCAGGACGAAGCGAAGGGGAAGTTCCCGGGCCAATTCGATAATCGACGTCGCCGTAACGCCCTTTGCGCCGCCGGAGACGACGAGCACGGCATCTTCTTCGAGTCCATCGCGTCGGCCCTTTCGCTTCACCGGCTCTGCGACCGCTACGGGCGAGACCCGATGACCATCAGCGGCGAGTCCGACCTCTATCTCCGGTCCACCCGCCAGAAGTTCGTCGGCGATAAGCGTCGCCTGCTCCTGCGAGCTGAGTCCGGTGGCGGCCAGGTCGATGGCCTTTACCGCGGCGTCGGGCCATTCAGAAGCCGCCGTCTTTGCCAGCGCCCCCACACCGGCCAGCCAGGCCCGTTTGAGCCCGCCGGTGGCGCTTCGAAATCGCCCGCCCGTATTCTGCACAGTGACGAAACACTTCGGATCGCCCTTGGCCAGCGTCCTCGCCGTCATCAGGGCATGCGAACTAATCGCGCTGGCCTCGTCGAGGCGCTCTACTTCGCAGAGCCCGTCGACGAAAATCGCCGCACCTGCCCCCTGCGGTAATTCCTCGACAAGCTCACAGCTTACGCCGCGCTCGCTCAACTCGTCGACGAGCGCCGATCCAAGATCGCTATTCGACGAGACGATATAGACCGTTTCGATGGCCCGTAATCCGGGCATCGCCCAGCCACAGGCCGGCGAGTCCACGAGTCGTACCGGATAACGCCCGATCGCCTCATGGCCTTGATCGCTCTCCGAATCTTCCTCGGCAGCCTCCTCGGTGCCTCGGTCACCAGACGAGCTTCGCGGCGCCCGGCCGCCCATCAATCCCTCGATATGACTGGCGATCTGGTCCAGGCTTCGAAGGTCGGCAAGCTCGGAGGCTTCGATTTCGGGCAATCCCGGCACGCGCTCTTCCATCTGGGACATGATCTCGACCTGTTTGATGGAGTCCACGCCGAGGTCGGCCTCCAACTCCATCTCCGGCTCGAGCATCTCTTTGGGATACCCGGTTTTATCGGCCACCACTTCCAACAGAGTAGCGCTGATATCGGGGAGCTCACCGTTGACCGGTGTGCCATTGACCGGCTCGTCGCCTGAGTCTCCGGCCGGCGCCGCCTCTGCCGTCGACGAAGAATTGCCGAGCAATCCGTCGAGATAGCCGGCGATGGCCTTTAATGTGCGCAGATCTGCGAGTTCGTTGGCGTCGACCTCGGGAAGTCCGGGGACCTCTTCTTCCATCTGAGACATGATCTCGACCTGTTTGATCGAATCCACGCCGAGGTCGGCCTCCAATTCCATCTCCGGCTCGAGCATCTCTTTGGGATAGCCGGTCTTGTCGGCCACCACGTCGAGCAATAGAGCGCTCACGTCGACCTCGGCAGGTGGCGCAGAAGCCGGGGCTGGCGGTTCGGCGACGGGCTCGGCAGGTGGCGCAGAGGCCGGAGCTGCCGACGCTGGCGCCGGGGCCGACGCAGCGGCGGGCTGCGAAGCGGGCGGCGCCACCGATGGCGCAGTCGGCGCGGGGGCTGCCGACTGTGCTAATCCCGTCGGCACATCGACTCCCCGCGGCGCCGCCGGTGCTCGACCATTGGCGTGGCCGTTGGCGGCCCGACCATTCGCCATCCGACCGTTTTGCCGAGGCGGCGGCGCCACCTCGTCGAGCGGCGGCAAACTGGTCTGCCGTCCCGGCCTTGCTGGATCTGCGGCCGGTTCTCCGGTCGCTACCCGCCCCAGGGCCTGAAATGACGATTCCATGGTCTGTAAAAAGGCCCGATGGGCCTCCGCCGTGGTCTCCTGAAAGGTTCGATGAGCCTCCGCAGTCTGTCGCTGCTGCTCGCGGAAGGCATCGACCCAGGTCGCTCCACCGGCGCCGTTGGCCGGCCGGTGAGATTGTGAAGTGCCATTCGCAGTCGTCTGGCGGGGCGGTTTTTCTGTGCTCTTCTTGTTCGTCATGGTCTCGGCCGTGGTGGAAAGCTGTGGTGTAGGTCGAGGTGCTGGAGTTGATGGCGCAGGCGTTTTGGTCGGCTCAGCCGGCTGTGGCGGCGAAGGCCGTGAATCGGGCTCTGGCCGTGGTTCGTCGGCGGGATAGGGTTTTCCGTAATTGGTGCCCGTCAACGCCACCGTAAAGGCGGCGTCGTCTCCCTGGCGGGGATCTTCGATCTCTTCGTAACCCTGCCACAGGGGCGCAAAATCGAGTTCCACGCCGCACACCGACAACCTCCCGAGTGCACCGAAGAAGGTCTCGACGCTCGATTTTCCGCGCCGGTCGACGTGGAGGGCGTGATGCGCTTTTCCGTCCAGGCATTTGCCGACTAATTTCGTCAGCGTCGAGCGCGGTCCGACCTCCAAAAAGGTGCGCACGCCCTGGTCGTACATTCCCCGAACCTGCTCCACGAAGCGCACCGAACTGGCCAGTTGATTGGCGAGAATCTCGCGCATCTCGTCGGCGTCGTCGGGATAGGCCGCGGCCAGCGAGTTGGCGTAGACCGGAAAGTCGGCCTCCCCGAAATCGACGTCTTTCAAAAAGTCGAGAAAGGGCTCACTGGAATCGCTGACCAATGAGGAGTGAAAGGCCGTGGAGACGGGTAGGCGTTTAAAGGAGATCTTTTCATCGCGCAGCCGCCCTTCGACATCGTCGATGGCTTCGGTGGGGCCGGATAATACGCATTGTCGTGGGCTATTGTGATTGGCGACGACCACGTCGACGCCCCACTTTTCGACCAGCTCTCTGAGCTCGTCGATCTCGGCAGATACCGCCGACATGGCGCCCGGCGTACTCGACGCCGCTGCCATCAATTCGCCGCGCTTTCGCGACACCTGCAACATGGACTCCTCGTCGAAGACCCCGGCGGCGCACAAAGCCGTCACCTCGCCGTAGCTATGTCCTCCGGCACAGGCCGGCGTCAGGCCCATCTCTTGTAGCAACGCAAAGGCACTGAGACTGGTCGCCCCCAGCGCAGGCTGGGCCCACTCCGTGGCGGTCAGACGCTCTTTTTGTTCCTGCTTTTCGTCGTCTGTGAACGCCGGCGGTGGAAAGACCACCTGGTTGAGGCTACTTTCGGCATCAAAATCGAGGGCTGCCGCCCGATCCCAGACTTTTCGCGCCTCATCGAAATGCATCGCCCACCGGGCGCCCATGCCGATATATTGGCTGCCCTGACCGGGAAATAAAAACGCCACCTCACCGGGCTCGATGGCAAATCCGTAGTGAATGCCACCGGGCGCCGAAAACGCCTCTTTCGGTGCCTTCTCAACGGCATCGGCGGCCTGATTTAATTTTGTTCGCAGCTCCGACTCGTCAGCGGCGACGACGGCGAGCCGGGCCGGCTGCTCATGATCGAAATCTCGCTGCGAGCGATTGGCCAGATAGCTCAGCATTCCCTCTTCTTCGAGCTCGTCGGCCCATTGCCTGCATTGTTCGACAACGGCTGCCGGCTCATCGGCCGACAGGAGGACCAATTCAAACTCCAGCGCCCGTCGGCGCGGCGCCTTTCGCCCGGAGCCCGTATATTCTTCGAGGGTGATATGAAAATTGGTGCCGCCAAAGCCAAAGGCGCTCACGGCGTTTCGCCGGGGATGATCGCCACCGCGAATCCAGGGCCGCGGCTCGCTGTTGACGTAAAATGGACTGTCGTCGAGCTCTAAGTCGGGGTTGGGAGCGTCGACCTTGATCGTCGGCGGCAAGATCCGATCGTTGAGTGCCATCACGGTCTTGAATAATCCCGCCGCTCCGGCGGCCGCCTTCGCATGACCTATCTGTGATTTTACGGAGCCCAGCGCACACCACTGTTTTTCGCCGTTGGACTCGCCGCCAAAGACGGTCTGAAGTCCGCGCATCTCGGCGGCGTCTCCGGCCGGAGTGGCCGTGCCGTGAGCCTCGACCATCTCCACCGTATTCGGGCTGTATCCGGCGTGCTCATAGGCTCGCCTAAGCGCCTTGGACTGCCCTTCGGGGCGCGGCGCGTAAATGCTCTTTGCGCGACCGTCCGACGAGGAGCCCACGCCGCGAACGACGGCATAGATCTGGTCGTCGTCGCGCTCCGCATCCTCCAGGCGTTTCAGGGCAAACATGCCCAGCCCCTCGGCGAGCATCGTCCCGTCGGCATTCGAGGAAAAGGGCCGGCAATCGCCGCTTTTCGACAGCGCCCCGGTCTTCGAAAAACACATATACATCAAGATGTCATTCAACGCGTCGACGCCACCGGTGATCATCATGTCGGCCTGGCCCAGCGACAACTGATTGATCCCCATCTCCAGCGCCGCCAGCGAGCTCGCGCAGGCGGCGTCGACGACGCAATTCGTGCCGCCTAAGTCGAAGCGATTGGCGATGCGCCCGGAGACCACATTGCCCAATAAGCCCGGAAAGGTGCTCTCCTCCCAGGGAACGTACATATCGGTGATTTTCTCAGAGATCCGGTCGATTTCATCGCGGTTGAGACCACTCCGCCGCATGCCCTCTTCCCAGACCGGCTGTTGGAGGCGCCCCGCCATATGCAGGCATAATTCGGTGGTCGACGCCACGCCGAGCACCACGCCGATGCGGGAGCGATCGACATCGTCGAATTTGCTGCCCAGGGCATCTTCCAGGAGCTGCTTGGCGACGATCATCGCCAGGAGCTGTCCCGTGTCGGTGGCGGCCAAAATATTTGGCGGCACCCCGTAGTCCATGGGCGCAAAATCGACCTCGTCCAAAAACGCACCGCGCCGGGCATAGGTCTTGTCGGCGGCCTGAATATCGGCGTCGTAATAATCCTCGATCAACCAATGCGACGGCGGTATCTCGCCGAGCAGATCTTTGCCGGCCAAAATATCACGCCAAAACCCGCGACTATCACTGGATCCGGGGTATAGCGCGCTGACACCGACGATGGCGATGGGGGTTTGTTCGGACATAGGTGCCTCTTACTTAAAAAAACAACAGGGAACCGCAAAGAGCGCAAAGAAAAACAACAGCGAACCGCTAAGGGCGCAAAGAAACTCAGGGAACCGCAAAGGGCGCAAAGATCGGCAAAGAAAAACAATATGATCTGGCGTTCTTCGGCGTGTTGTAGAGCTCCTTAACTTAGACCGGGTTCTGCCCGAGCTATAAGCGGGTATTCTTGGTGTTCCTTTGCGTCCTTTGTGGTTCCAATTCTTTTGCCTTGCCGTCTTACTGTAGCGGCCGCGGCGCAAACTTAAAGGCCGATGTCGGCAGGTGAACACCGTAGGTGCGCAATTGATGAGCCCGCGTGATCTTGGCCGCTCCCTCCATGAGATTGCGGGCGATCTGGACCACGCCACGAGCCTCCGTATCTTCGAGAAACGAGCCCTTCGCCCACAGGTTGAAGGCACCCATCGCCGGGCCGCACCACAATTGGTAATCCAACCGGCGGTCGGCGGTGCCCTCGATGGGCCAGCGGCTCGATTTTCCGAGATACCACCGAAATACCAGGGCCATCTTGTGGCGGGGGTTTTGCTCGGCGCGCTCGACCTGGGCCGGGTCTTCGTTCTGCCAGAACTGACGGGTCTGCTCCCAGATCTCGTCGATGGAGGCCCGAAAGACCTGCTTTTCGAGCTGAGCGCGCTCCTTTTCTGGAATCTCGTCCAGCGAGTCCAAGTCGCGATATAATTTGTGGAGCCGGTTCGCCCGCGAGGCGAACATGGTGCCCCGAGACAATACCTGGACCTCGGCGCCGATCTCGAACATATCTGCGGAGGGAGCGACGGCGACGTCGGTGGGCTCGGCAGTGGCCAGCATCTGTCGGGCGTCCGGGGCGACGCCGGCCTCGACGGTGCATTGATTGATCGAACCGGTGAGCACATAAGCGGCCCCCAGCGAAAATGCCGAGGCCACCGCCGTCGGAGTGCCGATTCCTCCGGCGGCGCCGACGCGAATATTTCGCTCGTAGCCGCGCTCGGCGGTGATCTCGGCGGCCAGATCGGTGAGCGCCGGCAACAGCGCCGCAAGGGGCCTCCCGTCGGTATGACCACCGGAGTCCGCTTCGGCTGTAATGTCTTCGGCCACCGGAATCTGGCTGGCGAGCCGTCCTTCTTCTTCCGTCAATTTACCCTGGCGGATCAACTCGTCGAGCATCGCCTTCGGCGGCGGCTCCATAAATCGCCGCGCCACCTCGGTGCGTGAGACCTTGGCCACCACCAGATTCCGCCGATGGATTCGGCCCTGCTCGTCGGACCTCAGACCGGTGCAGGCATAGCGAACCAGCGGCGGCGTCAGCTTCATAAACGCCGACGCCGACACAGTGTTTACCCCGCGCTGAAGATATAGATCGACGACCTGTTCTTCGACGTGCGGCTCGTTCGGGGAGTGAATCAGATTGACGCCCCAGGCAAGGCCTGTGCCGCCCAATGATTGCTCGATGGTATCCAACTCGCGGGCCACCCGCGCCGGCGGCAGCCCGGCGGTACCCAAAAAGCCCAACATCCCGGCACCAGCCATGGCGATCACCAACTCGGCACTGGCAATTCCCCGGGCCATCGCCCCTGCGACGTAGGGAAAACGAACGCCGTGGACCTCGCAAAATGAGCGGTCGCCCAACCACTCCGGATAAAGCGGCGGAAGCGACGCCATCCAATAAACCTCGGACTGACCAACTGAATACTCGCCGGGAATCAGCTCTCCGCCGCTGCCCACGCCGAGGTGACCGGTTTCCGGGTGAGCGACGACATGGATTGGCTCTCGCACCCGGCGGACCCTATCTTCGAGGGCCTCACCACCGAAGGCCGGCGCGCTCTGTGTGGGGGTCCACAACCCGAGGGGTCGCAATTCACCACGTCCACGATTGAGTTCTGGTTCGGTCATGTCATTTCGTCCATCAAAAATCACCGAGTAGTCGCGTAAGCGTTCAGGCCCCCGGGGTCCGCGGCCAGCCTGGCCGCATTTCGGGCCGTCAGTCCGCCCCTTTCAGCGCGCTTTGACGCATGACTTCGTCACCCCACTGAACGCTTACGTCGTCGCGTCCTGCGATCCTTATTTCATGACCGTGGGGTTTGCAACACCCTCAACGACTATAACCGCCACGAGTGAGCCACCTAAATCGGTCACGCCTCCATTTGCCTAGTGTCGATGGTATCCCTGCCATCGCTACCAGCGAAAAAAAGAAGAGACCGATTGAGGTGAATCACAGGATGAGAAAAGCGCCGCTAAAGGAGGTTGCGTCGACGGATATCGCGTCGCCAATCATTTGATGATGATCTCGAGCCGGGGGTCGGTCTCCCGGTGACCACCGACGGGAAGTCGTCGGGATCGACGGGCAAAGAAGATAAGGGCGTGGGTCGCGGGGCGCCGAGGCTCTTGTGCCTTCGATGCTTTACACGCATCAGGGATGAGATATGCGACCTAAATTGAGGATGGAGTCGGTGGGCTCA
>SKQC01000265.1 GCA_007119175.1 Myxococcales bacterium
CGTCTTTTAAAATTCCGTGGCGCGTGATCTTCGTAAACCGCTCCGGGTCGAGCGAATCCAGGCTCACATTGATGCGGTCCAGCCCGGCTTCGGCCAACTCTTCGGCCATTTTGTCCAGAAGAAGGGCGTTCGTCGTCAATGCAATATCGACGGCCTCGGTCTCGTTTTTCAAAAGCCCGATCAGCGTCGGAAGCTCGCGCCGCAAAAGGGGCTCCCCGCCGGTGATCCGCACCCGATCGACGCCCAGCGAGACCGCCACCTCGACGGCAAACGCGATATCCTCGAAGCTCAACAACTCCTCGCGCGGCGCGAAGGGAAGCCCTGTCGCCGGCATACAATAGCGGCAACGCAGATTGCACCGGTCCGTCACTGAGACCCGCAATGAGCGGTGTCTCCGTCCGAATGAATCAATGAGATGGTTCATAAATTGTGCTTTGAGTTGGTCACATCCAGCCGCCCATCTCCGGTTTGAGCTCTCGGCTCATCAGGTCGGTGACGGCTTGCTCGGGGCTTTTATCCTCGTATAACACCTTGTAGACCTGCTCCGAGATCGGCATCTCCACATCCATCTGACGCGACAGATCGTAGACGCTCTTCGAGGTCTTGACCCCTTCGGCGACCTCCATCATCTCGTCGAGGATCTCGTCGATACTCATTCCCTGACCTAATTTGGTCCCCACCGTGCGGTTACGGCTCAGCCCGCCGGTACAGGTCAGCACCAGATCGCCCATCCCGGCAAGGCCGGTCAGCGTCAGTGGGTTGGCCCCCTTTTTTACCGCGATCTTTGTGATCTCGTGCAATCCGCGGGTGATCATTCCCGCCGAGGCGTTCAATCCGAGTTCCATGCCACTGACGGCACCGGAGGCGATGGCGATCACATTTTTTAAAGCCCCGCCAATTTCGACACCGATGACGTCATTCGACGTATAGCAGCGAAAATACTCGTTGCTAAATAGGCGCTGCATATCCACGGCAAGGCGGTGATTATGCGAGGCAATGGTCACCGCCGTCGGTTTCTCCAGCGCCACCTCTCGAGCGAAACTCGGTCCCGACAGATAACACAAAAAGGGATGAAATTTCGGCGGCAGCACATCCTCGAAGATATCGCTGACCAGCATCAGGCTGTCATTTTCGATCCCCTTCGTGGCACTGACGATGGGCACTCCCTCGGGGAGCTCATCGACGATCTGTTCCAGGACACTTCGCAGGACATGACTGGGAGAGACCGACAAGATCATATCGCGGCCGCGCGTCGCTGCCCCAATATCGTTGGTAGCCCGCAACGTCGAGGGCAGTGTTATATCGGGCATGTAGATCGGATTTTCGTGCTGCTCGTTCATCGGATCGACGAGCTCTCCGTCGTGCACCCATACCATGACATCGTGGCCGTTATCGGCCAGAAGCTTCGCCAGTGCCGTCCCCCACGATCCGCCGCCTATCACTCCGATATCCATCGCCACTCCTTCGAGTAAAATAAAAGTCGATTCCACCCCGTCTTGCGCATCCATCTAATCTACGTTTTGCGCACCCGTCGGCGCAGAGTGCGCAATGTCTCCGCGGGATTGCCAAAGACTTCGTGCAACCGGCGATTGGCGTCGCGCATCTCCTCGACGAGTTCCTCGGCAAGTTCATCGACCAGCCGATAGGCCGCCGGTGCGCCTGCGTCGAACATCTCACGGAAGGCCTGTCGCGGAAGGCATAACAACTCGGTGCGTTCTAACGCCGTTGCCGCGCTCTGGTATTTCCAGGTCTTGACCAATGATGACAGACTCAACAACGAGCCCGGCTTACCGACCTGCTCGACGCGTTGCCCATCCGGCGGCAACCGCCGCGTACACTCGATTCGACCGGAGACTAAAATAAAGGCCACCTCCCCCGGAGAACCGACGGCCCAGAGAGCCTCGCGCGGGGCCAGCAGCTTTTTCTCACAGGCTTTGACGAGAGTCTCAAACTCCGCGTCTTCGAAATCCTCGAAGAACTCCGTTTTCCCCAATGCCTCGCGATACCGCTGCAGAGTTTCGTCGCTCACCATAATCACATTCTCGCTGGCTCAAGATTTACGAAGTCGTCCCAACATCTCGTGCAACTGCGATTCGAAGCGATCGATATGGGCCGCCGGATCGTTGAAGACTTCCTGGATGCGGGCGTCGGTTTCCCGGCGCCGCTCGCCGACGGTGGCCGCCAGACCGAGGATGATCTTATAGGCCCCCGGCTCGCGCTCGCGGCGCATCAACTCGAAGGACTCGTGGTCGAGGCGAAAAATCTCGCTGACGCTGACCGATTCTACCGTCGCCGATCGCGGCCCGCCCTGAATTAAGGACATCTCACCGACCACCGTGCCCGGCCCCAGACGGGCCAAGACCACTTTTTCGCCCATCGGCGACTGGGCAACGACCTCCAGCTCGCCGCGGCCGACGATAAACAGGGCATCCGCCTCATCGCCCTGCTCAAAGAGCTTATCTCCCGGCTCGTACACCTCCAGCTCGCAGGCGCGAACGACCTTGCGAACCTCTTCGCTACTGAGCGACTCGAAGAGTTTAATATCCGAAAAGATCGACGCCGCCTCCGTCACTCCCTCCAGACCCTGATTTTCGGCCTCGGTTTTCCCACTGGACTCATCCACCATCGGGTCTCGTCTCCTGCGCCCCGTGCCGTCAATTCCGCCGACACCGCTCATTTTATGAACTCATTGATACCCTTTCTGGCCGCAGTGTATCGCTGCCCCCCGCCACACGCAACCGGGCGTGCCCGATCCCGCCGTGGAACGGCTGCGAACCGCAAAGGACGCAAAGAATTCACAAAGATACCCAAGCCCCCTTCCCGTAAAAACCGCGATCAACTGCGTCTCCTGAGGGGGCCGAACTGTGGCTTTCCGCAATTAGCCCCCTGATGACGCCAGGCAGTGAACATACCATCACGGAAAA
>SKQC01000350.1 GCA_007119175.1 Myxococcales bacterium
CCGGTTCGCTGACCGGTTCGCTGACCGCCACTTCCTCCTCGCCGTCTAGTGTATCAATCAACTCGGCATTGGATTCCTGCTCGACTGGCGCCTCGTCGACGTCTTCTGCCTCGTCGACGTCTTCTGCCTCGTCGGCGTCTTCTGCCTCGTCGACGCCTTCTGCCTCGGGCTCCCCGTCCTCACTATGCTCGTCGATGGCGACTTCGCTGGCCCGGCTGATCTCCTCGAGCTCGGCTTCCGAAAAGAACATTCCCCCGCTCGGCTCCTCACCCAGACCGGAGTTGGCGTTGTCGCCGAACTCCTCATCCATCATGGGCGCTCCCATGCCCATAGGCGTTCGGGTGCGCCCGGAAGCATCACGTTCCCACTGCTCATCACTACCGTCGAGGTCGCCTTCGCTCTTCCCGTCGCCATCAGCCGATTCTTCTGCAGCGCTCTCGTCAGCCAGCTTCTGGCGCGCCTCTTCACGCTGGGCCTCGAGTCGCAGTTCGTCGGTGCGCTTGACCCCCTCGAGCAACAGATCCTGCCAGCTCATATCGACGGTCCGATCCACTGGCTCGAAGTCGGACTGCATAAAAATATCGCCCTGGCGCAAATCGAGCATCTCAAAGACGGCCTCGACACCGGTCTCACCGTCGAATTCGGCATGAGTTACCTCGCCGGCCTCGAAGACAATACGTCCTCGGTGATCGCGATGTTTTAGATGCAGCAGCGCCGTGCGCTTCGCCAGACAGAGCATCTGGATGATATCCGTGAGCTCCAGATCGGACAGAACCCCTTGGAATCCCTCCTTTTCATCGAGAATCTCGAGGACGGCATTTCTCAATTCATCGACTGTAAATGGCTTTTCAATATAGTGGGAAATGCCGATTCGCTCGGCAAAATTCTTGATTCTATGCGTTCCGAATGCAGTAATGATCATCACCCGCGCGTCGGGACACATCTCCTTTGCGCGAAGAATCAATTGGAATCCATCGACGTCGCCCGGCATCTTGATATCCGAGATCAACAAGTCGATCGATGCCTCTTCAAGGGTCTCCAGACCCTCCTCGCCGGAGCTGGCCGTGTGGACTTTAACGCCCTCACGGTCGGGAAAGAGATTGCGCTCCAGCGCCCATAGCAAATGTTCCTCTTCATCGACGATCAGTATATGGTACATCGTCCCCAAAGACTCCGGTAAGAATTCCACGGTCAACTTGCGAACGCATCCACCGCCTCTTCAAACATCGTCCTATATAAGCATGGTTGCTCGCCCCGGACAAGCAGCTCAAATGTCAGTGTGGTTGTCGCTTCGACGATGGCTGATGGTGACCCTCGTCGTCAGCCTGGGATGTTCGACTCCGCCCCCCCCTGCTGCGGGATATGACGAATTGGTTGGACGACCCGCCGAGGCGCCGACGACATCGGAGGCTCCGGAGGTGCGCCCCGGCGCCCTCTGGTATCATATCGAGCCCGACAAGGAGGGTCTGTCGATTCAGATGCGGCTTGTAGATCCGCCGCCGCGGGCGACATTCTTTTTGCCCGGCTCCTGGGCGGGTAATGAATTCGACAAGATCTTTTCACTGGAACAAGCTCGCAGTCCGGATGGCGCCCTCGCCATGTCCATCAATCGCGAGCAGGGTCGCATCGACATCGACACCGACGGCGCGGATTGGATCGAATTGGCCTATCGTATCGACACCCGTTCTAAGCGCACCGAAGAGTCGCGATTTTATCCGTGGCGAGATGAGCGTGCATTTTTCGCCTATGCCCCCACGATCCTGATTCTTCCCAGCGCGGGCATCACCGACCAACTTCGCGACATTCCAATCGAGGTCCACGTCCCCGGCGAATGGACATTAGCCGCCACCTGGCCCCGGGAGCGCCGCGAGGTCGACGCCGAGGCGCGCAAGATGTCGGGATTTATCGCCGACGACGTACGCTCGCTTCGCGACGCCTTTATCGCCGGTTCCAAAGACTGGCGCCGCCTCGAAGGCTCCCTCCCCGGCGGGGCACTGATGCTGACCTTGACCGACGAATTTGCCTTCGACGACAACCGGCTGCTGGAAGCGGCCACTGTGATCACTCGCAGGTACTTGTCGCAATTCGGCGGCTACGACGAGATCTCGGGCATCGTCTTGCCCCTTCCCGACGACGCCCCGGACACCCTTCGCGGCACCGGTCGACATGGCGGGTTCGTCCTCGAAATCCCGAAAGACCACCGATTCGACGACGCGTTGCTTTTATTGTTGGCCCACGAGGTTCTCCATATCTGGAACGGCCATCAACTGGTTCCCCGTGCCGCCTATCGCGACGAGGCGCAGTGGTTTAAGGAAGGGGTCACACATTATCTGGCTTTAAAAACACTGGCTCAATTGGGATTGGTCGACGAGCAAACGATCCGCGACGAACTGGCCACGGCGGGCAGATTATATCTGCACAGTCCACTGGTCACAGGCGGTCATATTCGCTCTATCGACCGACTTCGCTTCCCCTACGATCAGGGACTTCTGATCGCCCTGTCCCTCGATCTGAAATTATTGAGAGAAACCAATGGGGCCATCGGCATCGAGGATTGGATCTCCACTCTCCTGAGTGCCCCGTTTGAAGAGCGCGGCCAGGCCTATGATGGTGACGTATTGCGCGAAAGCTTCGCCCACCTGACCGCTGAATTCGGCGACGATTTGCTTCGAAAATATCGATCCCTGGTGGAGAGCAATGACCAGATCGACGTCGCGAAACTCTTCCGCAGTGCTGGACTGCACTTTTTGCAGACCGATTACAATAATCGGAGCCGCCTGCTACCCATCGACGAAAAGACTGCTCCCTTTGACGCTCTCTTTAGTTCCCCCGCACCATCCTCGGAGATGCAATGACACCATCGTCCAAACCCTTTAGTGAGCGCCGGGTCATATTGCTTCGCGAAGCAGATTTCGCCCTCGACGGAGGGGCGATGTTCGGCATCGTTCCCCGTCCTCTGTGGGAGCGGAGCAACCCGGCAGACGAGCAAAACCGAATCGATATGGCGGCCCGCTGCGTGCTCATCGTCGATCCGGATCAAACCGTCCTTATCGACACCGGAATCGGCACACGGTGGTCCGATAAAGAGCGAGATATTTACCGAATCGACCGCCAGGATCCGGGGCTTAACCGGGCGCTGGGCAAGGTCGATCTGGCCCCCGCCGACATCGATCACGTCGTGATGACCCATCTTCACTTCGATCACGCCGGAGGGCTGACCTACGTCGATACCAACGACGAGATCCAGCCCACTTTTCCAAACGCCACCCACTGGGTACAGCGTCGAAATTGGTCCTGGGCCTTTGCGCCCAGTCCCCGGGACGCCGGAAGCTATCGAGTGGACGATTTTTCCTTTCTCAAAAGCGACAAATCGCCGGGACTAAATCTCGTCGACGGCATCGATGAGATTTTGCCCGGCGTCGAAGTATTGCCCTGTCACGGACATACATTCGGAATGCAGGTGGTCAAGATCACCTGCGCCGACGCTACTTATGTATTTCTCGCCGACCTGATACCGACCAGCTCGCATATGGGCGATCCCTACGTGATGGGCTATGACCTTCAGCCGCTGATCACGGTGCAGGAAAAGCGCGAGATCCTGTATCACGCCTCGCGCAAAGATTGGATCTTGTTATTTGAACACGACCCAACACTGGCCGCGAGCCGCGTGGAATACGACGAACGAGAGCGACCATCGGCAATCGCAGTTGATTCGCCGCCGGACTCGCTGACCTATATCGACAGCAACACACAAAGCAACTAACCCTGTAATTTTGCCCAGCTCTCGCCAGCCTGATACCCTCCGGCGTGTCAAACCACGTTTTCCAGGGTTGCCCATGTATAGAACACAGCACAGCATCTTCTCTACGATACTGACGATCACTTGTCTGGCGATGCTATCGCTATTCGTCGGCCCGTCGGCAGCCCACGCCTCGGAATCTGCCGACGCCGATCCTGCCCCCGAAGAAGAGCCCACTCCCGCGCTGGATTCCACCGACCAGGCTAATCTTGAGAATTTGACCCGACACCTTCGCGGCGAAGCCCGCAGCCTGGCAGACCATTCGGCAGCCAGCGACCCGCTGGAGGCCGACGAGGTGCTGAGACAGATCCGCGGCGCTAACTCACCTCGAAATATCTTCGACTGGATTCGGGAGAATATCGAATTCGAGCCCTACGGAAGTTCGCTGCGCGGCGCCGGAGGAGCCCTGGTATCCCGGTCGGCCAACGCCGTCGATCAAGCGCTTTTGGCGAAGGAAGTCCTGGAGGCCGCCGGCCACGAGGTGCGTTTTGCCACGGGACGCCTACACCAGGACGATGCGGAACAACTCCTCGATAAGACATTAGGCCCTCCCTCGGTACTCATCGAACCGGACGCCTCGGCACAATCGGTCGCCGAGCGCTCAGTGACCGGACGTTCGTCAACGCTGAGAATCATCCAGGACCATGTGTGGCTAAAGGTCGGTGACGGCGACGACGCTCGTTCCTTCGATCCCGTGGCCTCACCGACCTTCGGTGTCACCGTGGCCACTGAAGCCACAACCTATGACGAATTGCCCGAGGAATACCACACCGATTTTGAGATGACCCTGCGCAGCGAATTGGATGACGGACAAACAATGGATCACCTCGTCGTCGACGGTCCGCTGTCACGGGTCGCCTTTCAGGCGTTGACGCTGAGCTTTGAGGACGATCCGACACGGGCCCGTGGTCATCGGCCGATTCTGTCAGCCGGTGGAGAAACCGTGCGTGGGACCACGATTCCCGTCGGCGCTCTGGAGCGGCTGGAGCTGCGCTTTCGCTTCAAGAGTCGCCATCACGAAAATAGATGGAATCAGACGCTGTATCACCAGGGCCAGGGCGTTGATATTTTCGATTTTGACCATCAGCATTTCGCCGTCGCCGTCGCCCCGGGCTGGACCTCGGAGACGAAATTGCGGCATATGGCCGGGCAATCGGCACAGGGCGCCGTCGATGCCATCGACGCATGGCTAAAGGCGGAAGCCGAAGAGGCGCTCAGCGATGAGGAGCGCCAAAAACATATCACGGCCCTCTTCGATCATCTCGGCGCCGCCCTGCCCTTTGCTTTCGCCCGCACCCTCGATCGAACCAGCGATCAGGCATCAGAGCGACTCGGTGTAAAACCGATTCTGGGCCGTCCCCGGGTACTCAGCACCGGCCTTTTGCGCCGCGGCGAGGAATTTCACGTCGATCTGCAGGTCGACGGCGATCGCATGGAGGCGCTTCCCCTGCTGGGAATCCCGTCGCTGGCCACCAAAGCTTTTGTCGGTATCCACGGGCTTATCCGCGATCATCTGGTCAGCGAGATGCTGGAATCCTATGGCGACCATCAGGTCACCACGGTTCGGCGAATCTTTCGTGAAGCAGCCCGGCAATCGGTTCAATTCACCACCGTCGGCGCCCATAACTTCGATCGGATCGACCGAGTCGAACTCGACGACTCCACGCGACCAATCGTGGAACACCAGATTCGCGACCGGAGCATGACCGTGCTCACCCCGGTTCGCCCCGTGGAAAGCGACGGCGTCGAGCGCTTTGGGTGGTGGGCCGTCAATCCCTTCGACGGCAACCTCGAGGGTCATACGGCAGATGCCATCGTCGCCGTTGGCGATGAGGACCAGGACAGCACAGAGGATGGGTCGGTGGAAATCGCACGGCTAATCCGCGTTCATATCAACATGGTCGCGCGCCACTTCGCCGCTGCTTCTCATGCCGTTGGAAGCGACCAGCGCTTCCCGGAGATGGCCTGCTCGGCGGCCCGGCAATTCGACCAGATAAGCCGAGGGTTTTGCGCCACCACCGGCCCCATGCCTCGCGCAGATCTGGCCTCCTGCCTGGCCGCTCCACCACGGCCCGAAGGTGATCTTCTCAACCTCGCGCCCGATGACTGCGGCGATCAATTCGCCCCCTTTCGCTGTGCTGCTGCCTATGCGTCGGCCCTGCTACAGGGCCAATTGCTGGTGGTCCCGGAAGACGATCCTAGCCGGTCGTCGGCGCGTCCACCGCTCTGCGAGTGAGAACGTCGGCGTCGAATCGCCGGGTGCGCTCAAATTTACCGCTCTCCTCGTCGAAACGAAATAACGACGCCGCCACCGCCTCACCCTGGCGCACGGAAACCACCAGATAATCGGCCCCCGGATAGATGGGCTCGACCGGCTCTTGCGGCGTCTGGCGCGGCATTAATGCCGCCTCCACATCGGAGTCACTAAAATAATCTCCGGCGTCGGGATGGCTGTGCACAATCACGGCCACCGCCTCACCGCGCTCGTCGGCGGCAATAAATTCCCGGGGATCAATCATATAAAAATCTTTCGATGTGCGCGGATATTGCTCCGGATCGAGCTTGTGGTAGCGATCGATGACATTCTCACAACGGCGAAAATTCCACCGGCCCCGGGAGTCCTCTAAAATCAACCCGCATCCCTCCGCCGGATACGCCTCCTCGAGCCAGGGCACAATCGCCGCCCATAGCGCACTATCCCACCGATTTGGTGCATCTGTATCGCTCATCGGACTTACTCTCCAACGTAGCGGTCGGCATGATCGCAGATGACTGTTACCACCAGTCCTTGCTCCAGCTCTCGCGCCACTTCAAGGGCAGCGACCACATTTGCCCCCGACGAATAGCCACAGGCAATTCCCTCCTTTTGGGCGAGCGCATCGGCCATATCCCAGGCCTCGTCGGTATCGATCCAGCAGATATCGTCGAGCTCCTCCTCGCGATAGATCTCCGGTTTGATACTGCTCGGCATATGCTTAAGCCCTTCCAGTCCGTGAAAGGAATCCGATGGCTGAGCGCCGACCACCTGGATGTCGTCGTTGCGCTCCTTGAGTCCACGCCCGGTCCCCATCACAGTCCCGGAGGTCCCCGTCGAGGTCACGAAATGAGTGATTTTTCCGCCCGTCTGTCCCCATATTTCGGGGGCCGTCGTCATCTGATGGGCCCGCACATTGGATGGGTTTCGATACTGGTCGGCGTAAAAATAACGGCCCTCATCGTCATCCTCGACGATCTGGCGAACCAGGCGAATCGCCCCGTCACTGCCCTCCATGGGATCTGAGAAAGTGATCGTCGCCCCGTAAATGCGCACGATCTCTTTTCGCTGCGGTGAGACGTTGCTGGGCATCACCAACTCCACATCGATCCCCAAAAAGGCACCGATCATGGCGTAGGCGATACCCGTATTGCCGCTGGTGGCATCGATCAGCGTCTGATCGTCACCGAGATCTCCGCTATCGAGGGCGTCGACAAATATCTGGCGTGCCGGCCGATCTTTGACCGATCCGCCGGGATTCATGCTCTCCATCTTTGCCCAGACCTCGACCCCGTCACTCAACCCCTGGGTGACCCGGTTGAGGCGAACCAGTGGCGTATTGCCAATGGAGTCCAAAAGCCCTTCGTGTCGCTGTGGCGGGTGTTTTTGCCCCAGACGGTGGGTCCACGCCGGATGAGTACTGCTCACGGCTTGCCTCCCGCAATCGCCGGCACAATCGAGACCTGATCGCCGTCGTCCACCGAGGTCTCAAGCTGGTCCTGAAAACGAATATCTTCGTCGTTGGCGAAGATATTGACGAATCGACGGACTTCTCCGTCTTCACTAAAGATCTTCGGCTTTAGCTCTGGATGATTCTCTGTCAATTGCGAGAGCACTTCGCCCACCGTCGAGCCCTCGACGCTGACAGTGTCATCGCCAGCCGTGAATTTACGCAACGGGGTCGGGATTCGAATATTTACGCTCATCTTATACTCCTTAAGGTTTTAAAACACTCGGTTTCTCGTCGTCATACGGGACTGCAACGGCCGCTATAATCGACCTGCTCTTCCCAGCCCAGATAACGCTGACCGGCGTCGGGATTAAGGGCCACGATGGCCTCATCGGAAGCCAACCTCTTTTGTAATTGCACCGCCAATCCCACGCAGACGGCGCCCTTAGGCCCCATCAAAATGCCCTCGCGGCGAGCGACCCTATCGCGCCATTGGAATGCCTGGTCGACAGAAAAACGCTCCAGCGAGTTGAATCGATGCTCCTTGAAATCGGGCAACTCCAGCTCCCCCAAAATCGCTCCGCCCACATTGAGGGTCGGCCGGGTTTCGCGCAGCTCTCGAGCCACGTGGCGGAAGGTGCCGCCCGTGGAGATCGAGGTGATAAACGCCCCGAGCTTATCGCCGTCTAAAGCCTGCAAAATCTCGGCGGCGATTCCCGCATAGGCGTCGCGGACCGCCTCCCGCCGATAGCCGTCGACGTAGATCCGGTCGGCCCGTTCGCGCGACCAGCTCGCCGCCTCCTCGACCGCCCGCTTCAGACCGCGATCGGCCGGCGTCCGCACCACATCTGCACCATATTGCTCAATCATCGGCAGCAGGCGTGCACCGCTTTCCTCAGGCGCGAATATCCGCGTTTTGACATCGAGCACGCTGCCCACGAGCGCCGCCGATACCGCCGAATCATCGATTCCCGCCAGCACCACCGTATCGCCGCTGACCAACATCCCCGCTGCCACTGCCCGCTCCAAAATCTCGGCAATATAGCGATCGCGAATGCTCCCACCGGGATTGAGATTTTCCATCTTCACGTAGATCGGCGCCCCGTTGGGGTCGCCGAGTTGCTCCAGGCGCATCAGCGGCGAATTGCCCACCAATTCATCGATTCGCTCCACGACAGGGGCACTGATTCCATCCCGTGGTGGTGAGTTGTTTTCCTCAGATGACATATACGAACCCCTCGTATCCCTGCCGGGCGAGTCCCAACCTCTCGCCTTTTTTAACCAGTTCGGCCACCGTGACGTCCGCCAGGACCTGTACCATTCGCTCTACTATCTCGCCACATGCGGCGTCCGCTAATTGAGCTGCCGACTCAATCTCACCATCGGCGGCGACATCGGGCAACCGCGGAAGATCGTCGAGAGCCTCTACGAGCACCGCTATCGTCGTCTCCTCCGGACAGGCCAGAAGCCGATAGCCGCCGCCGGGCCCTCGTTTGCTCTCCAGCAAACCGGCCTTTCTCAGATCTTGAAAAATCTGCTCCAAAAAGCGCCCCGGTATCGCACATCGGTCGGCGATCTCACTGACCTGCATTGGATCGTCGCCGCCGTGATAGGCGAGATCGACCACGGCGCGAAGCCCGTATAAGGTGCGATTGGAAAGGCGCATGGCTAATTCTTGATGATTCTGCTTGTTTATTTTCGAAAAAACCCAATATGTCTACTCAACAATTTCTACGTAGTTTCATTCCCCGCGTCAACTGCTTCGACGCCATAGCTCTGATCTCATCATCTATTTTCTTCAACGAAGTCGTCGGTTTGGTGTACGCTCCTCTTAGCGCAGCGCCACGCAGCAGGAGCCAATGTGCATCGCGTCGTCTTTATTTTCTTCTTTTTGTCGGGCTTTAGCAGCCTGGTCTTCGAGATCATCTGGGCGCGAATGCTCCAGCAGGTCTTCGGAACCACGAGCTTCGCCATCAGCACTCTGTTGACGGCGTTTATGGCTGGCCTCGCCCTGGGCAGCTTTGTGGGCGGTCGCCTGGCCGCCCGAGTCAAAAGCCAGCTTCGCCTTTACGGAGTTTTAGAGGGCCTCATCGGCGCCTATGCCCTCATCGTGCCACTGCTTCTGGCACGGCTTCCGACGATATACGGATTGCTTTTTGAAAATTTCATCGACGATTTTTATCTCTTCAGCCTTCTTCGTTTTGTGGCCGTATTTGCAATCCTTTTGGTGCCCACCACCCTGATGGGTGCCACCTTGCCGCTGGTCAGCCAGTGGATCGCCGATCGACGGCGACTATTTCAGGGCAGTATCGGCGTTTTATACGGCGCAAATACCTTCGGCGCCTGCACGGGGTGTCTTCTGGCCGGGTTTGTCCTTTTGCCGAATCTCGGTCTGTCGATGACAAACTCAATTTTTGCGGCCGTCAACTTCGCGCTCTGTGCCGTCGTCTTATTGACGGCGCGCCAGATCGACCGGCGCCGCGACGCCGGCCCTGCCGAGGAGTTAGACGACGAGGAATTTGCCAATATCGTCGGCGGCACCTCCCGGGCCGCCCCCCATCCGCGGTGGGCGCTGACGGCGACATTGGTGGCCTTCGGATTTACCGGTGCCGTGGCCATGAGCTATCAGGTTCTGTGGACCCGGGCCTACCTGATCACATTGGGAAGCTCGACCTATTCTTTCACCCTGGTGCTCACGGCCGTCCTTATAGGAATCGCTCTGGGAAGCGCCGCCCTGTCTCCATTTATCAAAAAGATCGCCCGGCCCATCTTCTGGCTGGCTATCCTGCAATTCGGCGTCTCTGCTTCGGCAGCGCTGAGCTTCTTTGCCTTAAACCGGGTGCCGATCTGGCTCTTCGAGCGTATCCGCGAGCCTCTGACATCCATCGGCGAGATCTATCTCTTTCAATTCGGGCTCGTCGCTCTGGTGGTCTTTTTGCCCTCCTTTTTGCAGGGGGCGAGCTTCCCGATCGTCATCCGCGCCGTCACCGGCCCTGCCGAGGATACCGGTGGCGACGTCGGCAACGCCTATGCCTATAACACCACGGGGGCCATCGTCGGCAGCTTTGGCGCCGGCTTTGTCTTGATGCCCTGGCTGGGACTGCAGCAGGCGATTACCTCCGTCATCATCGTCAATCTCGCAGTCGCCATCGGACTGGCCGCCGTGGAGTTGAGTCTGCAGCGAAAACCGCGCTCAGTGCTGGCTCTTTTCGCCGCCCTCCTGGCCGGGGTCGCACTCTTTTTGCTGGCGCCACCGCTGGACCGAGCCCAGCTCAGCTCGGGAGTATTTCGCGCCCATACGGCGGTCAATATCTTTACTTCCAGCACCTTTGAGGACTACGCGCCGCAGATTTTATATTATGAAGACGGCCTGACCTCGACGACCTCGGTAGAACGCCACGGCGAGCGCCTGGTGCTCAAGGCCAACGGCAAGCCGGAGGCCTCCGACGGGGCCGATATGCCCACCCAGGTCGTCGTC
>SKQC01000257.1 GCA_007119175.1 Myxococcales bacterium
CACCGACTGGTCACCGCAATCACAGCCGGGCGGGACTTCATCGATCCCCTCGCCACCACATTCTCGACAGATCAAAAATCGCGGAGCCTGCTCGGCACTGCGATTCGTGTCGCGCTCCAGCGCTCGACCGTCGTGGTAGCAGTAGCTAGCCGACAACTCGAAGCGCCGCAGGCAGTCCGGACAGTGGTGTCGGGCCAGGGTCCTATCTGCATCCTCGCCTGAGCTCTGGTGGTCAATATCGAGCCGAGTCGCGTCGAAAGGACAGACCTCAAAAAACCCGGGAAACGAGCGCTCACAACACGGACAAAGGCGGGATGGAAGATCTTCGTCGGGCGAAAAAAGGATTTTTTCGGGGGTCAACTCCTGGCCGGGCCCGCTGAGGCGGATAGGGCCGCTGTCCACGGTTGGACGAGCGGCCAGGACCGGCGTCTCGCCGGCCTGTTGAGACGACTGTCGCGGCGACCGCTCAGTAGAGGCCGGTTTGCCGTTTCGATGTCGGCGCACCAGACGCCAGCCTCCCCAGGCGGCCAAACAGATCACCATGGCGGCAGTTCCGGCGGCGAATAACTCGATGCCCAACCATGCTGGCGTCGCCGATTGGCTTCCAGATATGGCGAAAAAGAGGACTGAGGGTACGGTCTGTAGTGGCTCCATAGGGCCGATCCGTCGAAGAGCAGTGACACCACCTGATTAAATATAGCAACCGGAGCGGCCGGGGAAAAATACACCGAGAAACGCAGCTATAACCCACCTGTGTCGGGGGTCGACGAATTCAGAAGCGGGCGCTAATGCCGAGGGTCGGCAAAATGGGAAGTCCGCGCAGCGGCGCCGACTCGGTGTAGTCGTAATTATACTGCGTGCCCTCGGCATTGGTGGCGTTGTAGGCGTTGGTGACGTCGAGATAAATCGACATCGTCCACCGATCGAAGACGAAGCGGCGATCCAGGCGCAGGTCCAGGGAATTGAAGGTCGGTCCGCGAATCGAGTTGGGCGCTCCGCGCTGGGGTCGATAAAGATCCTGATCGGCGTCGTAGGAGGCACCGATGATCGGGGTCTGAGGATTGCCGGAGACCAGGCGCAGGCGCCCTGAAATATCGAGATTCCAGGGCAGACTATAGCCGGCGAGAAGGGTCAAAATATGCGTCTGATCGGCCGTATAGGGAACCCATTGGCCGTCGCGGTCGAGGCGCTCGGAGCGAGAGAGAGTATAGCTTATCCAGCCGAAGAATTTATCGCGCGGATAATGCCGAAGAAGAATCTCCCAGCCGTAAGCCCGACCGTCTCCGGAATTATCGTAGATCAGCGGCCGGCGCTGGCCGTCGTCGTCGATGGTCTGCGCCGAGGTGGTGCGAATGAGATCGGAATTGTCGCGATAAAACAGGGTTGTATCGAGCTCCAGATATTCGGCGGGCTGCCACTCGGTGCCCAGGGCATAATGAATCGCGCGCTCGTAGGTGAGGTCCGGGTTACCCACGTTGGGATCGGCCTGACCGGGAATCGGCGGCTGAGTATAAAGGCCGATACCGCCCTTTAGCGCTACCTCGTCGGTCAATCCAAAGCGGGTCGTAAATCGAGGAGAAACGGAGATCTCATCGATATCAGAGTAGTAGTCGAGGCGAACTCCCGGCCGGAGCATCCAGCGATCAAAGATCTCGTATTCCATCTCGGAGTAGACGGCCGGGTATAATAGCCACTCCGTTTGCTGTCCGCTGACGCCCTCGTCGGGAATCGGCGGCGGCTCGTTGAGGCCGTCATCGGAGAAATTGTCGGGACTATCGTCGAATTGGACGAATTCATATCCCACATTTCCACGCGCTATCTGGGTGTCGACACCGGCGCTTAAGCGAAGATCGTCGCTGACTCGGTAGCGCAGATCGTAGCGGGTCTGAGATTGTAAAAACTGAAGATCAAAAAATAGGTTCTCCGCCACATCGAAGCCCAGCGTATTGTGGCCAAACGAGGTCATCAATTCCGTGTCGAGACCGCTGTCCTCCGGGGTCCATTCCCAGCGAACCTGGGCGCGGTGAAAGGAATTTCCGAAGCCGGCTTCAGCCGAGGAGACGGTCGTCGTGCCCTGGGGCTGGTCATCGGGAAGCGTGATCTCGAGGACATCGTCTGATCCGTAGCCGAAGATCTCCACTTTGTGATCGCCGTCCTCACTGCGGTAGGTGGTCCATCCCTGGTAGTCGTAATATCGCGGCAGTACGACTGCCGATGCGTCGGCGGCCTCGAAGATCGCCGGCAAAAACAGGTCGTAATAGCTGCGGCGAGCGGAAAAGGCGAAGCTCCACCGCTCGCTTATCGGCCCCTCGATGATTGCCGAGGCATCGAGGAGATCGATCTCCATCATGCCGTGGAGGCGATCGTCTTTCGGAGAGCGGGTCTGAATGTCGATCACCCCGGCTGTGGCCCGACCGAATCGAGAGGAGAAGTTGCCGGGATAAAAGTCGACGGAATCAATCATCTCTGTGTTGATGACCGCCGGTCCGGCCAGAAAATGAAAGGCCAGCGGGATATTGTCGCCGCCCAAAAAGATCTGGGTATCCTCGGGGGCAGCGCCGCGGATAATGGGTTGGCCGGCCAGTGGGCGACGGGCGACGCCGGGCAGATTCTGCACCGCCCGGACCACGTCGCTGCCGGCGCCCGGCAGCCGTCGCACCTCGTCGAGGCCCAGAGTCTGACGGTTGACCTCGGAGCGCTCGCGCCGCTCGGTGGTGCGCACGGTGAGTCCGTCGTAATCCTCGGCGCGCACATAAAAATTACCGGTGGTCATCTCACCGTCGACGACCTCGATCTCGAAGCTGGCGGTGACATAATCGGGCCCGGAGACCCGCAGCAGATAGTCGCCGGCGGGAACGCCGCGAAAGGCAAATTCGCCGCCGGCCTCGCTGAAGTCCTCGCGGACCGTCTCCTGGGTTTCGGCGTCCAAAAGTGTCACCTGCATTGCCGATAGGCGCGAGCGGGTGCCGGCCTCGCGGATCTGGCCGACCACGTTGTCGTCCTCGGAGCGGACCCGGTATTCGACGCCCGTGGTTTCACCGCCGACGAGATCGATATCGGTTTCGAAATCGCGATATTCGTCGAGTCGAAGCACCACGTCATAAGTGCCGGGCGGGACCTCGCGAAAGATAAATCGGCCGTCGTCGTCAGTTGCGGTGGTGGCCTCCGGCGGCGGATCGCGATCGCCGTCGGCATAGCGGATCGATACCTGAGCACCGGCGATGCCCCGATCGGTGTCGGGATCGACGACGGTGCCCTCGAATTCGGCGGGCAAGGTGGGCAGGCTGAAATTGACGGTAAAGTCGAGGACCACCGAAACCGGTTCGCCATCGACGGTGGCCGGGCGAAAGCCAAACCTTTCGGCGGCCGCCACGGCGGCATCGTCAAGGCCATAGCCGAGCCCTTCGATCACCTCGACACCGACGACGTCGCCGGCGGTGTCGATCTCGAGCTCCAATACCACCGAGCCCTCGATGCGGGCGTCGAATGCCTCGTCGGTGTAGTCGGCGCTTTCCTCATACAGAAGCTCGGGGGCCACGATCTCGCCGCCGGCAGGCTGCTCTTCGTCTGGCTGCTCTTCGTCTGGCTGCTCTTCGTCTGGCTGCTCTTCAGCAGCTCCTTCGACGTCGTCGCCCTGTTCGGCGACGGCAGGCGACGACACCGCCATGACAAGAACGGCCAGGATGACAAAATTGAGGAATCGTCGCTTCATAAGCTCAATCCACCACGATCAGGCGACGCTCGATCCAGTCGACGCCGTAGCGGCTATCGCGGATGACGGACCACAGATCGACGGCGCATCCGTCATCGACGGGACGGCCGCACTCCTCGCCCTCATCGGTATCGGAAAAATCGAAGGTAAGTTCGGCGATCGAAGCCTCGTCGAGGATATTCTCGTCGGGCACATATAATAGGTATGAAGAGTCGAGTTCTCCGTTGCTCACAAAATGGCGATAGACGATCGACTCCTCGCGAGGCTCCGGTTGTTCGGCGTTGTCTCCCTGGGGAGTCGGCGGGGTATAAATAAGGAGACTGTCGGAATCGATAAGAGTGCGCATCTCGAGGGCGATATCGTCGACGACAGACAGCGGCTCATCGATGGGCACCGAAACCCACTGGTCGTGGTGTGCAGCGCCGGCATCGACGTCCCAGCCGGCGCGATCGCGCAATTCGTCGAGGTCGTCTTCGTCGGCGGGACGAACCTGGAGATCTTCGACCGCCGGATTTTTATTATACTCCTCGGCCCCCCCCCACAGCATAAAGCGCTTTGATGCGGCGAGCGTGTCGTCATCGGTGCTGACCTCCAGGCGCACGGTGATCTCGTAGCCCTCGGAGCAATCGCCGCCGGGCAAAAACCCGGCCAATTCGGCATCGTCGAATTCCTCGATGATCTCGCGGCGAACCATCTCGCAAAACTCGCGCACCTCCTGGGCCTCAAAAATATTGACGAATGTCGCCTGGGCAGACTCTCCAAGATCGAAGGGATCATCGACATCGAAATCGGCGTCGACCTCTTCGAGCAATGCCTCGAGATCTTCTTCGTCAATCGGGCAGTGATAATCATCCTGAGCGGAAACCCGGAACGGACACCAGGACCAGTCGTATTCGACGTTCTGATCGTCGGGGGCGTAGAGCAGCGCCGAGAGGGTGACGGGCTCCATTTCCTTGGCGACCACGGGGTCGGCCTGAATGGCGAGGATCCTCAATTTGTCGACTTTCCAATAGGGCGTAAAGTCGGGACTACACCCCAGGGATGCGACGAGAGATGCGGCGAGGAAAAACCAGAAGAGCAAGCGGTGCATACGTCGTGCACTGAGATAAAGAGAGGGGTTGCAGTCGCGGGGGTAAAGCGGAGGCCACGATAGTGGAAAGCAAAATCCGTTGCCACTGCGCAGACGATAAGAAATGTGGCGAATCGATCGGCGGAAAGCTTCTTGACCGAATCGAGGCCTACGTTATGTTGAATGACCGCGATGGACCGCGAATGAAATTGGATAAAATGGTCAATAAAATGAGTCCGCGCGGTTCGCTTTTTTCGACCTCCCCCAACATCAAGTCGAACGCCGTGAAAAATAGAGATCTGGAGCAACACTCGTCGTCCTCCGCCGAAGAGACGGATAAAGGACTTTTTTCGGGCGAAAACCTCGCGTTTTTAGAAGAGCTATATCGCCAGTATCTGGAAGATCCGGATGCGGTCGACACAAGCTGGCACGAGGTTTTTGAAGAATATGCCGCTCAGGAGTCGGCGGCCCCCAACGGGCATGGCCCCCGCTTTGAGCCGCGCTCGATCTTCGAGCCCGTGCCGGGCACGGCTCCTGCCGATGCGGATCCGGTCTTCGTCGATAAATTAGAGGGCACGACCGTCCGCACGCCGGGGCGAACCAAGGGGTTTGCGGCGAGCGTGGAGGCCATGGTCCGGGCCTTTCGGCTCCACGGACACCTGATCGCTCAGATCGATCCCCTGGGCCGCGATCGGCGCACCTCGCCGCCGGAGCTCGATCCAAAGCTATATGGACTGACCAGAGACGATATGCAGGCCCAGGTAGCTTATGAGCCGCTCTTTGGCAGCGAGAAGGTCACGATCAGGCAACTCGTCGACCGGCTGCGCGCTCTTTATTGCGACCATATCGGCGTGGAATATCAGAATATCCCGGGCTCGCAGGCCCGACGTTGGCTGCGTGACCAGATCGAGCGCCATGATTATGCGGAACTCGAGGGCGACGAGGAGCGTCGGTCGATCCTCAAAAAATTGATCCACGCCGATGCCTTCGAGTCGTTTCTGCACACCAAATACGTCGGCGCGAAGCGCTTTTCGCTGACCGGCGGCGACGCCCTGATTCCGATGCTCTGCGCCTTATTAGAGGAAGGAGGATCGCTGGGAGCAGAGGAATTTGTGATCGGCATGGCCCACCGGGGTCGGCTCAATGTGCTGCATAATATCATGGGCAAACCGGCCCAGGCGATGTTCTCGGAATTCGAGCAGGTGGAGAGTCCGGAGAAATACGTCGGCAGCAGCGACGTCAAATACCATATGGGCTATTCCAGCGATTATACGACGCGGGAGGGCAAAAATATCCACCTGTCGCTGTGCTTTAACCCGAGCCATCTGGAATTCGTCAATCCCGTGGTCCTGGGTCGAGTGCGCGCCAAGCAAGATCGAATCGGCGGAGAAGGGGTAACCAAGCGACTGGTGCCGCTTTTATTGCACGGCGACGCCGCCTTTTCGGGGCAGGGAATCGTGGCGGAGGCTCTTAACCTCGCCCGGGTTCCCGGCTATCACGTCGGCGGCACGATCCATGTAGTGATCAACAACCAGATCGGGTTTACCACAGAGCCCGAAGAGGGTCGCTCAACGACCTACGCCACGGATGTGGCGAAGATGCTGGAAGTGCCCATCTTCCACGTCAACGCCAACGACCCCGAGGCATGTGTGCGAGTGATGAAGCTGGCCATGCGCTACCGTCAGCTCTTCGGCGAGGACGTGATCGTCGATCTGGTCTGCTTTCGCCAATACGGCCATAACGAGGGCGACGAGCCGCGATTTACCCAGCCGGTGATGTATAGCTACGTCGACGAAATGGATCCGGTGCGCGAGAGCTATGCCCAGGAGCTGATCGACGAAAATGTGCTCAGCGAAAAAGACGTCGATGAGATGTGGGATCAGCGCATGGACTCCTATGGCGAGGTCTTTCGCGACGTACGGGAGTCACCGAAGCGAAAGACCATCGATTCGATGGAAGGAGTCTGGCAATCGTATCGCGGCGGCGGTCTGTCCCCGGACTCGTTGGTGGAGTCATCGATCGATCGCGATAAATTCGAGGCCCTGGCCGAACAACTCGGCGAGGTACCCGAGGGCTTTAATATGCACCGCACGATTCGCCGGCTGATGAAGCAGCGAAAACAGGTGGCCACCGGAGACATCTCCGCCGACTGGGGCACCGCCGAGGCCCTGGCCTTTGCCAGCCTGGTCACCCGGGGCACGGCCATCCGCATGAGCGGTCAGGACTGTATTCGCGGCACCTTTAGCCACCGCCACGCCGCCATCTACGATATGGAAAAGGGGACAAGCTACTGGCCCCTGCGGCATCTGAGCAAAGATCAGGCCAATCTCGAGATCTACAACTCCGTTCTCTCCGAGGCCGGTGTGGTGGGCTTTGAATACGGCTACAGCCTCGACTCACCGGACGCCCTGGTGATCTGGGAGGCCCAATTTGGCGATTTCGTCAACGGCGCCCAGGTGATCATCGACCAATTCATCAACTCCGGCGAGGCCAAGTGGAAGCGCTTAAGCGGCATCACAATGTTGTTGCCCCACGGCTATGAGGGACAGGGTCCGGAGCATTCCTCGGCGCGTCTGGAGCGCTTTCTTCAATTGTGCAGCGGCGACAATATGTACGTCTGCAATTTGACGACGCCGGCCCAGTATTTTCACGTCCTGCGACGGCAGGTCGTGCATCCGGCCAGAAAACCGCTGATCATCATGAGCCCGAAGAGCTTGCTGCGCCATAAGGAGGCGGTCAGCCCCGTTGAGGAATTCATCGAGCACGGCTTTGAGCCGATCATCGAGGAGCGCCGCGACCATATCGATCCCTCGTCGGTGCGCCGGGTTTTAATGTGCTCTGGAAAGGTCTACTACGACCTGACGGCCTTCGCCGAAAAAAAGGAGATCGATGATGTGGCGATCGTGCGCGTTGAGCAACTCCATCCACTGGATAAGCGCTCATTGAAGGCGGCGGTGGAACCGTATCCCGACGACGCAGAGCTGGTCTGGATGCAAGAGGAGCCGCAGAATATGGGCGCCTGGCACTATCTCTTTCCGTTGCTCATCGATATCTTCGGCGTCGATCCGCTGCCGCAATATATCGGCCGTCCCGCCAGCGCCAGTCCAGCCACCGGGGCCTACGCCAGCCACCAGCTCGAGCAGTCGACGGTGGTGGCCGCCGCCTTTGCCGACACCCTGCCTGACGTCGACGATCTGCCCGGACGGTAGTGGTCGCCGTCGGCTTCGGTCTTGGTTTGTAGCCGGCGATCTGATAGGTGAGGAACGCGGCGGGCGCGGCCCCCCGTACAGATGCGAAATTATTGGAAATATAAGTTTGGCCAAGTCCCGACGAGGCAGTACATGAGTGTCCCTGTGGAGGTCCCGAAGCTCGGTGAATCCGTCACCGAAGCCGTCATCGCCGAATGGCTCAAAAACGAGGGGGATTTCGTCGAAGAGGACGAAATCGTCGCCGAACTCGATACCGATAAAATCAGCGTAGAGGTGCCCGCCCCGGTGGCCGGTACGATCTCTTCGCTGAAATTCGAGCTCGACGACGTGGTCAACCCCGGCGATGTGATCGCCGAGATCGAGGAGGGCGAGCGCCCGGCCGGGGCCGACGAGGAAGAGGCCACAGAAGAAGAGCCCACAGACAAGGCACAGCCGGCGGCCGCCGAAGAAGACACGTCAGGTGAGCCAGAAAAAATCGGTCCCGCCGCTCAGCGGCTGATCGAAGAACACGATCTCAAGCCGGCCTCCATCAAGGCCTCCGGCCCCGGCGGCCAGGTCACAAAAGGCGACGTTTTAGCCCATATCGAATCGCGCCAAAAGAAAACAAAGCCCAAAAAACCGGCCACCGTCGATGTCGATACCGGGGCTCGCGAGGAGCGCGTCCCCATGTCCAGGCTTCGCAAAACGGTGGCCAAACGCCTCGTCGAAGCCCAGCAAAACGCGGCCATGTTGACCACGTTCAATGAGGCCGATATGTCGGCTGTGATGGAGCTCCGCAAAAAATACCGCGATCGCTTCCTCGATAAATACGATATCAAACTTGGCTTTATGTCCTTTTTCATCAAGGGCTGCATCGAGGCCCTGAAAGCCTACCCGGCGGTCAATGCCGAGATCGACGGCGACGAGATCGTCTACAAAAATTACTACAATATCGGGGTCGCCGTCGGCGGCGGTCGCGGACTCGTCGTGCCGGTGATCAAAAATGCCGACCAGCTCAGTTTCGCACAGACCGAACAGGAGCTGGGACGTCTTGTCGACCGGGCAATCAACAACAAGTTGACCATGCCGGAGTTGCAGGGCGGCACGTTTACCATCTCCAACGGCGGCATCTACGGCTCTATGCTGTCGACGCCGATCTTAAATCCTCCTCAGTCGGGGATTTTGGGCATGCATAATATCGTGGAGCGACCGGTGGCCGTGGACGGCGAGGTCGAGATTCGCCCCGTGATGTATCTGGCCCTGTCTTATGACCACCGGATCATCGACGGTAAAGAGGCGGTCTCGTTTTTGGTGCGGCTCAAAGAATGCATCGAGAATCCAGAGCGCATTTTGTTGGAAGTATGACCAATCGAGGTTCACCGCGCTCAACAGCTCCCCTCAACCAGGGGAGCTCTTTTTTGCCAACCAGAGGTTTGTTGCCATGTATGATTTGATCGTAATCGGTTCTGGTCCCGGCGGTTATATCGCCGCGATTCGGGCCGCCCAACTCGGTATGAATGTCGCCTGCATCGAGCGCTACCCCACCTTCGGTGGGACCTGCCTCAACGTGGGGTGCATCCCGTCGAAGGCTCTTTTGGAGTCCAGCGAGCGATTTGCGGAGGCACAACACCATCTGGGCGATCACGGAATCGATATTGGCGAGGTGTCGCTCGATCTGGAGACGATGCAGGCTCGAAAAGAAAAGGTCGTCTCCAGCGGCACCGCCGGCATCGACTACCTATTTGGTAAAAACGAGGTGGAGGGAATCCACGGCTGGGGCACCATCGTCGATGCCAATACGGTAGAGGTTACGGACGACGACGGCGAAACACAGTCCCTTGAGACCGAGCGAATTTTGATCGCCACCGGCTCAAAACCCATTGCCCTTCCGAACGTGGAATACGACAAGAAATTTATCGTCGATTCCACAGCGGCATTGGAGTTTGAAGAAGTTCCGGAGCATCTGGTTGTGATCGGCGCCGGCGTCATCGGCCTGGAGCTGGGCTCGGTGTGGAAGCGGCTCGGCGCAAAAGTGACGGTCCTGGAGTATCTGCCGGAGATCCTCGGCGGACGGATGGATTCCGAGGTCGCAAAGACCGCACAGCGTCTCTTCAAAAAGCAGGGGTTGGAATTCGTACTGGAGGCCGAGGTCACAGGCGCCGAAGTAGAAGACGGAACGGTCACCACGACCTATAAAAAAGACGGCGAGGAACAGACCATCGAATCAGACCGGCTGCTGGTCGGGATCGGCCGTCGGCCCTTTACCGATAAACTGGGGCTGGAAAATATCGGACTCGAGACCAACGACCGGGGCTTTATCGAGGTCGACGAATATTACCGAACCGAGGTGGACGGGGTATACGCTATCGGCGACGTCATCCCCGGGCCAATGCTGGCCCACCTGGCAGAGCACGAGGGCGCCGTCTGCGTGGAGCGGATGAACGATATCGCCGGCCACGTCAATTACGACGCCGTCCCAGATGTGGTCTATACCCATCCAGAGATCGCCTCAGTGGGAAAGACGGAAGCCGAGCTCGACGAAGCCGGTGTGGAGTATAAGACCGGTAAATTTCCCTATAAGGCCAATGGACGAGCGCGGGCAATAAACGACACAGACGGCTTTTGTAAGATCTTGGCTCACGCCGAAACGGATCAGATATTGGGCGCTCATATTATCGGCGCCCAGGCCGGCGATATGATTGCCGAGCTCGCCGTAGCCAGCGAATTCCACGGTAGTGCCGAGGATATCGCTCGCTCCTCGCACGCTCACCCGACGCTGGCGGAGATCGTCAAAGAGGCGGCGCTGGACGTCGAGGACCGAACGCTCAACCTGTGAGCAGCTCGCCAGCACAACCCCAGGGTGTGTCTGAGAACTCCTGACCGAGCAGGGGCGAGATGATTTTGGCGTCATTTTTGATCGAAAAACGCAGGTTTAGCAGCGCTATATCGAGTATTTTCGACGGAAATGGCGTGAAAATCAGCCGCCAACTGCGACCAA
>SKQC01000336.1 GCA_007119175.1 Myxococcales bacterium
AAGAGCGGGGCTATCGATTTACCGAAAATAACCGGCAGCAATGTCGCTTTCCCGAAAAAGCAGAAATTTTGCCCACCGAGGTCGGCACGGCGGCCGGGTTTCGGCTTGAGCACCAGGGGACGGCGTTTTATTTCTTTCCCGGAGTCCCCCACGAATTTCGGTGGTTTGCCGGACAATATCTGCCGCAGCCCAAGGCGACGTCGTCATTGAGCTCCAAGACCCTGACCTTCTTCGGACGCGGAGAAAGCTCGCTTGAGACCGACCTGGGCAATATCCCCGCCCGGGCGCAAAACCGCGGTGTTCACCTCGGCTTTCGCGCCGCCTTTCCGGTCATCGAAATCGTCGTCGAAGGCAAAGATAGAGATGTCGCCCACTTCGAAGACCAGATTTTATCCGCCGTCGGCCGCTGGCTGATCGCCGAAGAAGATCAAACCCTCGCCGGTCGCCTCGGCAAACGGCTGGTGGAGGCCGAGGCCACCGTCTCCGTCGCCGAATCGTGTACGGCTGGCTTATTGGGCGCCCATCTGACGGCCGCCTCCGGCAGCTCCGCCTACTTCGAGGAGGGCTATCTGACGTACTCCAACGAGGCCAAAACGCGGCTGGTCGACGTCGACGAAAGCCTATTGGAGTCCTTCGGCGCCGTCAGCGCGCCAGTGGTCGCACAGATGGCCGCCGGCGCCCGAGAGCGAAGCGATGCCACCTTCGCCCTGTCGATCAGCGGCATCGCCGGCCCCACCGGCGGAAGCGAAGAAAAACCGGTGGGCACCGTCGATTTTGCCCTGGCCGGCCCCGAGGGAGTCTATGTACGCCGCAGTCATTTTCCGGGCCGCAGCCGAGAGCAGGTCCGCGAGCTCTCCGCCCACGTGGCCATGGCCCTGCTGTTGTGGCACCTCGAAGATCGCCTCGACGAACACCGGCTGCGCGGCCCGTTTTCCTACGCCGATGTGGCGAAGGGAGTCGCAACTAATGACGCTTGATCAAGTCATCGTTCAGTGGGGTGACGAGGTCATGCACTGAGACGCCGGGAAGAGTTCGGGCTGCCAGCCCGAGATGCGGCCAGGCTGGCCGCGGGCCCCTCCGGCTGGCAGCCCGAGATGCGGCCAGGCTGGCCGCGGGCCCCAGTTATGGGCTCCCAGCCCGTGATGCGGCCAGGGTCGATGGCCATCAACCGCATGCCCCACCCCGCCGAAATACCGAGGCGGAGCGCACTTTAGTGCCGCGGAGCCCAACCCACGTGCAGGCCCGGGTTTTAACCCGGGTGGACCACGGTCACCCAACCCCCAACCGGTCGATGAACATGGTTGCACAACCCCCAACCGGTAGATGAACATGGTTGCACAACCCCAACCGGTCGATGGCCATGGTCGGCCAACCCCAACCGGCCGATGGACAATTTCCGAATGTCCCCAATCGCCTGATGACCATTCGGCGACGCGGCGGCAAGATGCCACCGGCTCCATAAGACCCGGTGCTTTGCAAGGTGTGGAGTGTCCAGCGAGGCTCGATCCCCCGACGGTTATATGAGGAGACTGTGGTCACCCAACCCCCAACCGCTGGCCGCGGGCCCCAGTTATGGGCTGGCAGCCCGAGATGCGGCCAGGCTGGCCGCGGGCCCCGGGGGCCTGAACGCTTGCCTGATCAACCTCAGCTTCTGCCGAGGAAATACCGCTCCACGACCTCGTAGCGCGGCCCTTCGTGGCTGAGATGGGACTCGAATAATACCATTTCCTTGATGAAACTCTCGCCGAAGCTGACCTGCTCGTAGTCCTGAAGCAACTCCTCGAGGGACGGAAGCCGACGGGATTTCGTACGCCCCAGGGTCACATGGGGATAAAAGGGGCGGCGCTCCTTTTCGATCCCCAATTCGTGGAGGTCGCGCTCTACCGTGCGCTGCAATAATTCGAGCACCTCCGTTCCCTTCTCGTCGAGCCCCGCCCACAGGATACGAGGCCGGCTTAAATCGGGAAATCCACCGACTCCCCGGCACTCCACCTCGAATGGGAAAAGGGGCTCGCACAGGCCGGCCAGCGCCTCCTGGATCATGGGAACCAACGCGGGATCCGTATCGCCCAGAAATTTCAATGTGATATGGATATTCGGAGCGTCCACAAGGCGTAGCCGCACCTCGTCGCCGAAGGTCTCGTCGATCCGTCGCTCGAGTTCTGCCTGAAATAACGCCAGGCGTTCCACCACGGCGATCGACAGCTCGATGGCCACAAAGAGGCGTCTCATCGCTACTGCTCGACTTGTCGGCGCAACTGCTCACTTTGATATTGGGCGATCGAGGCGTGTTGGCCGTCGGGAAAGTTGGATAGATATTCCTCGTAGGCCGACAGCGCCGCGGCGGGATCGCCGCGATTTCGCTCCGCCCGGCCAATTCCAATCAATGCCTCGCCCATGCCGGAATCTCGTTGCATGGCCTCCTCGAACCGGCCGACGGCCCGGTCGAGATCGCCGGCGGATAGCTTCGCCCATCCCAGACCGACGATGGCATCCGTATTCGTCGGCGCCTCATCGAGGGCCTGCCGAAAACGCTCTTTTGCCTGTGTGGCGTCGCCCCGGTCGAGGGCGCGGCGACCGGCACTGATGAACCCGGCCGGACCGGACGGACGACTCGGCGCCGCCGCAGCCGCCGCCTCGCCGGCCGTCTCCACCGCCGGTGTGACCACCATTGTGGCTTCTCCGGCTGCTTCGGCGACCCGCTTTGCTCGATCTGCATCGCCGGCTGCTCGCACAGCCCGCGTCAATACCTCATCGACCTCGGCAAGCGCGGCGTCGATTCCACTATCCACCGGTTCGGCGACCGCATCATCGATATCGGCCCCATCAGCGGCGAGCATTTCTTCCAGATTTTCGTATTGCCAGACTCCCACCCCGGCGATCA
>SKQC01000018.1 GCA_007119175.1 Myxococcales bacterium
CCGGCCTTCGTCGAGGCTCGCCAATCGGTTTTCGCCTTAACGCGGCTAAACTACGACGCCATCGTCATCGCCGATGAAGAGGCCCAGGCCACAGCCCTTCATATGGCAGGCTTATTGGGACTGCTGGTCACCATCGCCGTGGTCTCGATGGTCTTTTTGTCGCGCGCTCTTCAACATAAAGTGTTGCACCGGCTGCGCGCTTTGACGGAAGTCGCCGAATCGCACCTGATCGGCGACCATCACCGGCGATTCGACACCACCATCAACGATGAATTGGGCGTCGTCTCCCGCCAGCTCAACGCCGCCCTCGACGCCCGCGACGAGCTGGAAGTACAGATGCGCGGACGGCTCAACCAGCAAAAGCAACTCGTCCTCGGCCTCCTCCAGGAGATCAACGGCGATCTGTTATTGCTCGGCCTGGACGGAAAGCTCGTGGCCTCCACCTGCGAGACCCTGCGTTCTGAGAGCCTCGCCGCCGTCCAGACCTGGCTTGTGGAGCACCGAAAGGAGATGATCCGCGACTTCCGAGAGACCCGCGCCGAGGTCGAATTGAGCACCGAATTGGGGGGGCGCAAACTTCATATCCGACTGCTGGCTGCCGAGGGCCAACGCCCGGTGGGCTGGATGGTGCAGGTGATGAAGGAGACGTAGCGCTGCCCTTCGAAAAGCGGCCAGGCTGGCCGCGGGCCCCCGGGGTATTTCCATCGGCCGATTGGAGGTTTGATGAACATTTCCATCGACCGGTTAGGGTTTGATGAACATTTCCATCGGCCGGTTGGGGGGGGAAATGGACATGGTCCACCCGGGTTGAAACCCGGGCCTACACGTCGGTTGGGCTCCGCAGCACTAAAGTGCGCTCCGCCTCGTGGTTTTGTCGGTGTGGAGTCATCCGGTGGTTTGTTGGCGCCAAGAAACCAAAGGGCAAGACCAGTTTAGAATGGAACAAAATGGTCAACATCGGCAATGTCCAGGGTCAGAGGGTGGAATGGCAACGGGGCTATGGTGCCATCAACATTGACCACATAGAGACGCAGGGGAATTCGACGTTATATCGACCGCCAAAAACATCACCACGCACAGACGACGATGTACAACCGATGGCGTGAACTCGAGATCAACCAATTCAACGACACGGATGATCACAAAATGGGGAGCAAATCTTGGCTCAAATTGTTCCCACACCGACGAGACCACGAGGCGGAGCGCACTTTAGTGCTGCGGAGCCCAACTCACGTGTAGGCCCGGAATTCATTCCGGGTGGACCATGGTTTTTCAACCCCCAACCGGCCGATGGATATGTTCATCAAACCCCAACCGGACCGATGGCCTTTTGAACGCAAACCCCTCAATCGGCCGATGGATATGGCCGCGGGCCCCGGGAAGCACAAAAAGCGGCCAGGCTGGCCGCGGGCCCCGGGGAGCGCAAAAAGCGGCCAAGCTGGCCGCGGGCCCCGGGGAGGGCGTCTACTGGGCGTCACGGACTTTCTTGGACTCGAGTAATGCTTTTGGGGTCACCCGCCAAAATGCGCCCACCTGATCATCCCAGCTATTCAGAAGTTGTTCGGCAACCGGGCTGCCCGTCCACGCCAGATGGGCCTGTATCAGCGAGCGCAACTCGCCGTCGTCGCCAGCGACGCGCTCGAGGAGGACGAAATCGCCGTGGTGGCGTGTTTTTAGGCGACCGTCCGGATCGTAGACGAAGGCTTCGCCGCCGGTCATCCCGGCGCCGAAATTTGCGCCCGTCTTGCCCAGCACGACCACTGTGCCACTCGTCATATATTCGCAGCCGTGATCGCCGGTTCCCTCCACGACGGCGCGGGCGCCGCTATTGCGCACGGCGAAGCGCTCTCCGGCACAACCGGCGACGAATAATTCGCCGCCCGTGGCGCCGTAGAGCACCGTATTTCCCACCGCGATCTGGCCCGGCTCATCGCTGTTGAACGGGTGGCGAACCACGACTCGACCGCCGCCTAAGCCCTTGGCGACGTAGTCGTTTGCCTCGCCCTCCAGGATCATCGACATGCCCTCCGTGGTAAACGCCGCAAAGCTCTGGCCGGCGGTCCCCTCAAAATGCAGCCGCACCGCATCGTCACCGCCGCCGGTGGAGTGGTCGAGCTCCGGGCGCCTGGCCAATATTCCGGCCAGCCGGGCGCCAACGGTGCGGTCGCGATTGGTGATGGTATAGCGCCCCTCAAAGCGGCCGCCCGCCTTTAGTACGGGCACGACATCGTCGACGATTCTGTCGTTGATCCCCCCTTCGGGACGGACATTCGACGGCCAGGTGCAAAAGGGGGCGTTGCCGTCGTCCGGAGCCGCCAGTAGATCGCTGATATCGACGGTCGACGCCTTGGAGTGGCCCTCTACCGCAACTGCCGAGAGTCCGTCGGCCCGGCCGATGACCTCGTCGAGGCTTCGCGCCCCCAGGCTGGCCAAGATCTCGCGGATCTCACCGGCTACGGCGTCGAAATAGGCGACCACATTCGCCGGATCCCCCTCGTATTTCTCGCGTAGATCGCCGCGCTGCGTGGCGATGCCCACCGGACAGGTATCGAGATGGCATTGGCGCACATATCGACATCCCAGCGAAATCAGGGCGGCCGTACCAAAATTAAATTCCTCGGCGCCGAGCATGGCGGCGATGACGATGTCGCGCCCGGTTTTGAGGCCGCCGTCGACCCGCAATTTGACGCGCTCGCGCAGCCCGTTGGCCCTTAAGACCTGCTGCGTTTCGGCGAGTCCGATCTCCCAGGCGTTGCCCGCATTTTTGATCGAGCTCAGCGGTGATGCTCCCGTTCCGCCGTCGTGTCCGCTGATCAAAATCACATCGGCATATGCCTTGGCGACGCCGGCGGCGATGGTGCCCACGCCGGATTCG
>SKQC01000060.1 GCA_007119175.1 Myxococcales bacterium
CCGCCGTTCAGGCGCCCTAAAATAGACGTAGGTTGGGATTAATCCCGTCCCCTCGAAAGCGCGATCAACCGCGGAGCTTTTGAGGTTCGGGAGAGATGCGATCTACGTGTATTTAAGGGCGCCAAAAAACGGCGCCGAAGATTTGGGGGGAGAGGGAATGAAAACCGGGGTTTGCGGTCGCACGCCCCAAAAATCTTAGAGCGCCGCCGTTCAGGCGCCCTAAAATAGACGCAGGTTCAGAATCCACCCGAACCTCAGACGGGCAGTGATTCATCGAACCATCTTCGAGAATTTCTTAAATTCCGGGTGTTTTGAGCTTCGGAGGGCGTCGAAGACGAGCGTTTCGTAGTTGGCGATGGTGGCGCCGAGTCGCTCCATCATGCGCAGACCGTTTTCGTGGTGTTCGCCGCGGCGGCTGATGGTGGCGTCGCGGGGAACGATGACATCGTGGCGGCGCTCGATGAGTTCGCGCACCGTGGAGTGGACACAGATATGGGTCTCCATGCCGCAGACGACGGTTCGCTTTGGAAGATCGATCAAATATTGGCGAAATCCCGGGGCGGAGCAGGCGTCGAAGCTGACCTTTTCGACCCGCTCGCCGCCGTGTTTGTCGAGGACGTCGAGGAGGCTGGACTCCGTGGGACCGAGGCCCTTTGGGTATTGCTCGGTGTAGACGATGCGAGCGCCGACGTCGCCGGCCAGTTCCACCAGGGTCTTTGTGGCGTGCAGGCAGCGCTCCATTTGCTCGTCGGGCATGGAGCTCAACAGGCGCTCCTGGATGTCGATGACCAGGAGACTCGATTTCGGGGACAGGAAAATATCGGCCATGAGCTTCTCCGAGATGGGGAAAGTAGGTCAAAAAGTTTCGTTCACCGCACCGCGCTGATAAGATGACTGCAGACGTCGCGGCATCGTTGGCGTCGGAGACCGAGTATGCGGAGCGGGACCAAGGTAGGGATTTGCGACAGGGTCGACAAGGTGAGTAGGCAGCAATTGGCGGGTACAGCGGTGGGAGCAGGGCTGATGGCGGCGTTGATGGCCGTGGTGGGCTGTGCCGATCCGGAGGAGCTGGAGCCGATGCCGGCGCCCGTCGACGAGTCTCGCTTGCTCGTGGAGAGTCAGCTTCCCTATTTCGATGAGGTGATTCGTCAGGCCGGACGTCAGCGGGCAATCCAGGAGGCCATTAGCACCCAGATCGAGGAGGAAGCACAGCGCCGATTCGACGATCGCGTCGAGGATGGGCTTCGCTACTCCACGGTCTTTCGCCGCGAGTATATCGAGGGCGATCTTCCCGTGCTCTTCGTCGACGAGTCGGGCATCGTTGAGCGCGGCGAGGAGGTAATTGCCGAGCTCGATGAGAGCTGGAAGCACGCCATGGAGATCGAGACGCTGCATCGCAGCGAGATCGCTGGCGGGAGCGAAAAATTGGCGCGGCTTGGCGATCCGGAGCCCGTCGACGGAGGGTTTAAGCCCACCGTCGAGGAGGTCGAAGTGCTCGTGGATCTGGTCGACCAGGCCGTAGAAGGCGACGAAAAATCAGTGGGCCGCGACGTGCTCATCGACGCTGTGAGCGCCGTCGACGATGAGGGCGCCAAACCGGCTCTTGAGCGATTTCGAGATTATAATCGGCGGGAAGCTGAGAAATTTGCGCCCTGGGCTGAACAGCTCGCCGATCTGGAGTTGAGAATCGCCGACGGGGCCCTTCGCTACGCCCGGACGATGCGACACAAAAATTTAGAGCGCGTCAGTTGGCAACAGATGCGCGATGCCGGGGGATCGGCAGAGGTGATTTTCGGGCGAATGCAGAAGACGATGCGGGATCTCGCCGCTGCCGAAGTCGATGAGGTCGATGGGGTATTTCGCGATCTGGAGCCGTCGCATGAGCAATATCGAGGGTTATTTGCGGCCGCCGGCCAATATCGGCAATTCGTCGACGACGGGGGTTGGCAGCGGGTCCGTTCGTTTTCAGTGGAAAAGGGCGAGTCGTCGAGTCGGGCCGCAGATCTGCGCCAGAGGCTGGAAGCCGAGGGAATCAAAGCGCGACCCGACGAAGTCGACGAGGACTTCGATCCGGAGGTGGTCGACGAGTCTTTGATCGATGGAATTCGCGCTTATCAGCGGACTCATCAATTTGTGGACGACGGTGATCCGACCCCCGGGTTTTGGAGAAGTCTAAACCTGTCTGCCGAACACCGACTGGAGCAGATAGAGATGACTATGCAGCGGTGGCGGGAGAGCCATTTTGAGGACGACCGGGACTTTATCATGGTCAATATCCCCGGATTTGATGCCGAGGTGTGGACCGATGGCGAGCGCCAGAAGCGGTTTTCCGTGGTGGTGGGAAATAATCGGCGCCGCTGCGATCGCGACGAGGGCCGCTGGGAGTATCCCGACGCCACGCCGGTGCTGATGTCGAAGATGGATCATATGATGTTTAATCCACCCTGGTATGTGCCGGATCGGATCATCCGCGAGACGTTAGAGCCGCGGGTGGAGGAAAACCCCGATTATTTCGAAGAAGAGGGCTACGAGGAGATTGAATTGGCCGACGGCCGCACCGCCGTTCGCCAGCTCCCGGGAGAGGATAACGCCCTGGGGAAGGTGAAATTTATTTTTCCCAATGAGCATAATGTCTATCTACACGACACGCCCCAGAAGCAGTATTTCGACTACGGCATTCGCGCCTTTAGTCACGGATGTATCCGGGTCTCAAAGCCGCTGGAGCTGGCAGAGTTTTTATTGAACTGGAAGGGGCGCGGCGATTTGGACGTTGGCGATATCCTCGACGGTGAGCGGACGATTCGAATCGACTTCGAGCGCGAATTACCGGTGATGGTCGAATATTATACGGTGTGGATCGACGACGACGGCGCGC
>SKQC01000420.1 GCA_007119175.1 Myxococcales bacterium
AAGATTTTCTCGATGCGTGGAGTGGCCAATGGCACAGACGGTGACCGAGAAGCTGATTGAATCTCATCTTATCGATGGATCGATGGAACCCGGCGAGGAGATCGGCCTGCAGGTCGACCAGACACTGACCCAGGATGCGACGGGGACGATGGTGATGCTGGAGTTGGAGGCCATGGGCCTCGACCGGGTCGAGACCGAGCTGTCAGCTCAATACGTCGACCACAACCTGTTGCAGGTCGATTATCGAAACGCCGACGACCATTATTTTCTGCAGAGCGCGGCGCGCAAATACGGGGTGTGGTACAGCCGGCCCGGAAACGGGGTCAGTCACGCCGTGCACCAGGAGCGTTTCGGAAAGCCGGGCAAGGTATTGGTCGGCTCCGACAGCCATACTCCGGCGGCCGGCGGCATCGGCATGCTCGCCATCGGCGCCGGCGGCCTGGAGGTCGCGTTGGCGATGGCCGGACAGCCCTTTTATATCGAAATGCCCGAGGTGTGGGGCATCGAATTGAGCGGTGAGTTGCCGGATTGGGTCAGCGCCAAGGATGTCATCCTCGAGCTATTGCTACGCCACGACGTCGATGGCGGTGTGGGGCGGATTCTCGAATTTTATGGTCCCGGCTTAGAGCAGTTATCGGCCATGGATCGCCATGTCATCGCCAATATGGGCACTGAGTTGGGCGCCACGTCCACTGTCTTTCCCTCCGACGACGTGGTGCGAAGCTTTTTGAAGAAAAATGAGCGCGAAGATGATTGGACGGAGCTTGTGGCCGACGACGGAGCTCAATACGACATCGTCGAAGAGGTCGATCTGTCGACTCTGGAGCCCTTGATCGCCATGCCGTCGAGCCCCGGCAATGTCACCACCGTGCGGGAAGTGGCCGGCAAGGTCTGTCATCAGGCCTATATCGGTTCCTCGGCAAATCCGGGCTATCGCGACCTGGCCGTGGTCGCCAAGATCGTCGACGGCCAACAGGTAGCCCCGGAGATGTCCCTCGATATCAATCCCGCCTCCCGTCAGGTATTGGAGAATTTGACGCGAGACGGCCATCTGCTGAGCCTGATTCAGGCGGGAGCGCGCATTCACCAGGCGGGCTGCAATGGCTGCATTGGCATGGGGCAGGCCCCGGCGACGGATACGATCAGTCTGCGCACAGTGCCTCGCAATTTTCCAGATCGCTCGGGAACCAAAGAAGATAAAGTCTGTCTGGTAAGCCCGGAGACGGCGGCGGCTGCCGCGTTGACGGGTGTCATCACCGACCCTCGAGAGCTTGATATGGACTACCCCCGGGTGGAGTCGCCCGAGGAGATCCTGGTGCATAAGGAGATGCTCGAGCCGCCTCCTCCGCCCGAAAAATCGGCGCAGGTGGAGCTTCGAAAGGGCCCCAATATCGAATCGCTGCCCGATTTTAAGGAACCCGCCGACCAGATGGAATTGCCCGTATTATTAAAGGCGGAAGACGATATCTCCACCGATGAGATTCTGCGGGCGGGAACGGAGGTTCTACCCCTTCGCAGTAATATCTCGGCAATTAGTAAATTCTGCTTCGACGTCGTCGATGAGACCTATTACGACCGGGCGGTGGACGTGCGTGACGGCGGCGGTCATATCGTCGTGGGAGGTCGCAACTACGGACAGGGCTCCAGCCGCGAGCACGCCGTGATAGCCCCCCGGTACCTGGGCCTTCGGGCGGTGATCGCCAAAAGCTTTGCCCGGATTCACTGGCAAAATCTGGTCAATTTCGGGGTGTTGCCGCTCACCTTTGCCAATCCCGACGACTACGGGCGCATCGATCGCGACGATCGGCTCACTATTCGCGGCATTCACAAGGCATTGGATAGCGGCAAAGCGCCCACAGTGCTCACCGAGGACGGCGAGCAGATCGAGGTCACCCACAAAATGTCATCACGGCAACGGGAAGTGGTGCGCGAGGGAGGGCTGATCAACTGGATTCAGGATCATATCTGATCGGGGTTAAATTCAAATGCGGCGCTTCACTCCTCGCATTCGCTGATCGCCGTCCTCCGAGCCGCGTGCTCTTTCGCTCACTGCTCATCTCCTGATCGGTTGCGGCCCACCCGTATCCCCTGGCGTCCTCAAGTTGAAGTTGAAATTGAAGTTGGCCGGCGAACGGTGCTCGGCGAACGGTGAACGCCGGGATGTCCCGGTGCCCCTCAGTGATGTTGAACGATAAGCTGGTCGGCGTTCTAATCTTCGTCGTGAGCTTCGCGCAATTTGTCGAGGCCCTTGGCCTCTACCTGGCGGATTCGCTCCCGGGTCAGGTTGAGCAATTCGCCGACCTCCTCGAGGGTGATGCCGCCGCGGTCGGCGACATCGAGAGAGCAGGTCTCGGTCAATTCCCACACTTCGAGCCCCGGAAAATTGAGCTTGATGGAGCCCGTGCGGGGATTGACGTCGAGATATAGGTGATATTTGCACGAGACGTAGGGGCAGGGGCGCTCGCCGAGTCGGCACTCACTGCGGTGGCTGGGCCGGTCTTCTTCGTTGGCCTCCACGAGCGATTTTAGCTCTGCTCGCTCGTCCTTGCTGAGCTTTTTGCGGGCGATCGTCTTACTTCGCTGAAGCCCTTTGCGGGCCCCTCTTTTATTCGACGTGGTTCGCCGCTTTTTCTTCTTACCCATGGCCGTCGAGTGCCTCTTACAGATTCGCAATGTCCATCGATTTGGATGCAACTCGAAGGTACGGCGCCCTTTCTCGCTTTGTCAACCGACAGGACTGGATCACACCGAGCGTGGTTGTCAGCAATCGGGGAGACGCCGAATTGACCACCGGGGCCCGATGGGCCACCGCGTAAACCGCGTACCGCATCAGATGGAGCCGATGACATCTTG
>SKQC01000238.1 GCA_007119175.1 Myxococcales bacterium
ATCGCCGACGTCCAAATCCCCCACATCGAAAGCATCGTCGACACAGACGCCGTCGCGCACCAAAATCCCGCCCCCGCCGATGCAGGTCTGACCATCTGCACATTCATCATTGCTCTTGCACTCGGCATCCTGCGATACAGTGCACGCAGCCAGTGCGACGAGCAGGATAAAGGCCGCAATAAGCGACCTGCCGACCAGAAATATTCGACCCATATGACTTTCTCACCTAAAAAGTGACCCGCCGAAGATGCTCAATCATATCAAATCACGCCAATTTTTCGATCGGGCTCTGTTCTCCGGCCTCAGCGCTACTTCTCACGGCCTCTATGGATGCCATTTACCAGGCGTTCGGCGCCACTAACGAGGGACGAAACCATGCCAGGCAACAGGATACAGGCCACCGGAATCGACACGAGCAACGCTCCGGTCAATGCAATCGCCAGCGGTTGCAACAATCCGAAGACCTCGGCACCGCCCCACAATAATGGGCTCATCCCCAGCACCGTACTGGCGACGGTCAAGGCGATGGGGCGCAGTCGGTGGGCGGCAGCAAGGCTCAGTGCGTCATCGATTTCCATCTCCGCCTCGGAGCGATACCGGCGCGCCTGTGAGAGCACGAGAATGACGTTATTTGCCACGATACCCACGGCGATGAGAAGTCCGGCCAGCACCATCGCGTCGAGCGGTCGATTCAGGGCGGCAAGAAGCCAGATCGCGCCGCTACCGCTGAGTGGGATCGCAATCAGCCCACTGAGCGCAAAGGGCAGCGAACTATATTGGATAATCAACAGGGTCAACACGCTCAGCAATGCAAGGAGCATGGCCAGCATAAACGTCCGACTGGTCTCTTCCAGGGCATCGACCTCTCCCTCGGTCCACCAGCTTATATTCTCGGAAAAGTCGGCGTCCCTGAGCGCCTCCTCAGCGCTCTGCGCCACCTCTGTGGGCGACGAGGCGTCGGGTTCGAATTGACCGGCCACACGGACGACCCGCTGACCTTCTCGACGTTCGATATGGGTCGGCTCCTCGACAAGCTCGAAGTCGACGACGTCGTCGAGGTGAATATCCGCCCCGGCGATGGTGCTCAGGCGAAGGGGCGCGATATCCTGTGGTCCGCCGGCCGTTCGGCGATCGTAGCGCACTCGCAGGGCAAGCGGCTCTCCATGCTCCATTCGCTGACGGATCACCCGTCCTTCCAATGCGTATTCGACGACGTGACGCAGTGTCGTCGGTTCCACGTCGTAGTCGGCCATCGCCTGGTAATCTGGATTGCCAACCCACCGGGGACTTACACCGGCGCGAACCCGCTCGACATCATGTAGGCCGTCGACGTCACTCAACAGGTCGACCACGCGGTTTTCCACCTCTGCGAGCTGCAGAATATCTCCGTCGTCATGGGTCAATACAACGATCAGATCGGCGTCGGACAGCCGCGTTTGCACCCCGCGAATCTGGGGCAACGTCACTCTGGTGTCGAGCTGGGCGACGCCCAACTCGCCGATGGCCCTTCGAGCGTCGGCGGCCCACTGCTGGGAGGGCCGATCTCCATCCTCGGTGTCAACACGTACCATCAAATTAATCGTCCCCGGCCGAAACGACGGCTGCCCCTCGCGAAAATAGCCGCCGACGGTACTAAATACTGCATCGCTGCCGTCGACGGACGCCAGTTGCGCCTCTGCACGCTGGGCGAGGCGATCGAGTTGGGCTGACGGAATTCCGGCTGGATGCGTCAGCCGCAGGTCGACGAAACCATCATCGACCTCCGGCAAAACCTCAAAGGGCAGCGATCTGGCCCCCCAGAGTGAGAGTCCTGCCACAGCGGCCACGATCGCCCAGACTGCGAGGGGTGAGCGGAGGCGGCTCCATCGTGGCGCTGTCATGCCCTCATCGGCGCCGGTTGCCATCGTCCCGCCAGTAAAGGTTGGAAGCAGGACGAGGGCGAATAAAAAGCAAAACCCAGCGGCTACCACGACCGTCCAGATGAGCGGCTGAAACAAAAGTGCCACCAGCCCCTGTACCAAGATAAATGGAAGGACAGCCGCCCAGGTCGTCAAAAGCGCTCCCAGCAGCGGGCCCGCCACGTCGACCATCGCCTGCAATGAGGGGCGATCGCTTGACCCGTCCGTTCCGCCGAGGCGATCGAGACGATCGAAATAGATAATCGCGTAATCGAGCCCCAGTCCCACGGAGAGCAATAATCCGGCGAGCGTCAGCAGATTCAGACTATACCCCAGGGCATTCAATACGATGACCGTCGCCGAAAGGCTGACCAGGACCACCACTGCCACCAGTGGCACATACCGCCGGCGGCGCAGGGTAAACGTCAATAATAACATCGCCAACAACGCTCCTCCCACGGCGGCGACAATGACGCTGCGGACGGCACTGCGGGTGACCACCGAGTCATCGTACAAAACCGTGGAGTCCAGCACCGAGTGGCCATCGGAGCTCATCATCTCATCGACGATCGACTGGACCTCGTCGGCCATCTGAACCGAATGGGCCTGCGGCGACCGATGAACCGTGACCAGAACTGCCGACCTGCCATTGAGTCGGGTCTTTAAACTCGCCTCCGAGGGGGCTCGGTGGATCCCGGCGACGGTGTCGAGCGCGACCGTCTGATCGACGTCGAAAAAAAGTGGCCGTTCGGAGAGCGCGGCGGCACTCCACCCACCGGTTCCCAGGACCCCGATGCCCTCAAAATGCTCCGTTCGCATGGCGCTGCTCGCCGGCGGCTCGGTGGCCTCGACCAGCGCCTGCTCGATCGCCTCCAGCGCCACTCCCGTCGCCGCCTGTCTCTCCGGATCGACCTCCACGACCAGCTCCGAGGTCTCCTCGCGCCCCATATATACGGCGTCTACCCCTGAGACGGCCCGCAATCGCGGCAATACTCCAGCACGCAACTGCTGGCGAATCTCCGGGGCCGTCAACCGATCGGAGGAAAAGGCGAATTGGAGCACCGGTTCTTCCATGGTGGAGACGGCGAAGATCCGCGGTTCCGGAAAATCGTCGGGAATCTGATCACCGGCGCGCTGGGCCCCCTGGGTGACGTCGCGAACGGCCCGATCCAGATCATAGTCCGGTTCGAAAAACAGATCGATATAGGCCCGCCCATCACCGGAGCGGCTCTCCATTTGCACGACCCCGGGAGTCCCCGCGAGCGCCGCTTCCATCGGCTCGTTTATGCTCTCTTCGATCACCCGCGAGGTCTGGCCCGGAAGGTCGCCGATGACTCGCACCTGCGGATAGCGAATCTCCGGCAATAATTGCAGAGGCATCTGCGTCAGGGTGACGCCGGCAAAAACCACCACCGCCACGCTCATCGCGCCGACGGCCATCCGGCGCCTTGCGAGCACCTCCAGCCAGGCCATCAACAATGACTGAGCACGAATCATTGTTCCCGCTCCCGTGGCTCCACGTCGCGTCCCTCGGGCTGCGATCGCGGGTCGTAGCGCATGACTTTCTCACCGGCCTGCACTCCGCTGACGATCTCGATGCCCTGCGAATGAGCCCGGCCGAGGTCGACGTCGCGATGCTCGACCACAGGGGGCTCACCCGAAATGACAGAGACCCGATGTCGCTCGCCATCGCTGGCCACTGCTGTCCAGGGGACTAGCAGTACATCCTGCTCGTCCTCATAAACGAGTTCGACCTCGCGCCGTCGCGTCGGGCCGGAATCGTCAAAGATCACTTCGGCGGTGACGAAACTGCGATGGATATCGGGATAAAATTCGACCGTCGAGATCTGCAGCGCCTCTCCCCGGTCGTCACGGGCGCTCAATCTGTCGACCTGCTCAAGAAATACCGTCTCCCGGGACGAAATCGTGAGGCTCACACCGGTAGTATGATCCTCATCGATGCGGGCAAGCTCCTGGCCCTCGGTGATATGGACGCCACTGACAGCACTCACCTGTGTGACGCTGCCTGCCACTGGCGCCCGCACCACCAACTCCCCGAGTGAGGCGTCGAGCTCCGCGAGCAACTCCTCGATCTCAAGCAGGCGCAACTTCGCCTCTGAGACCTCCGCCGGGCCCGCGGCCTGGGCCTCGGCAAGCGACTGCCATCGCTCACTTTCGTCGCGGAGATGGTCACGGCGCTCGGCGAGTACTTCTCGCCGCGCCGAGCTTCCTGGGTCGGCGAGCCGAAAAAGGACATCCCCGGCCTCTACACGATCGCCGTCGGAGACCTCCCGGGACGCCACCCGTCCTCGACGTGGAGCTTGCACGCTGCGCGTTCGCTGCGCCTCAAGGCGCCCCGACCACCGACGACGCTCCGTGAGCGGATGTAAAGACACGGTCGCCACCTCCACCGCTGGTGCCGCCGATTGCTCATCATCTTGCGGGCTCTGCTCTTCGGCCTGCGGCGAGCAACCGAAAACGATGGCGGCTCCAGCGACAACCGACCCCAATGCCAGGGCCAGCCGGCACCAGGCGCGCGTATCACCTCCCATTCTCGACGTACTTCTATTTGAACTCCCTTGCATCGCTTCCCTATCTCGCCGAAGAAAATCTCGTCTCATCTCGACGCCGCAGAGCCGAGCCACGTCGGAAGCTCGTCGAGCGCACCGATCAGCTCTGCATAATCGATGAGCGCCATCGCCATATCGAATTGCAACTCCAGGTGACGTAACCGAGCCTGCTCCAGACTCTCTCCGGCGTCGAGTACCTCTCTCCAGGTGCCGACGCCCTGACGCCAGCGAAGCACGGCGGCCTCCGATCGCGACTCGCTTCGCTGAAGGTGTTCCTCCGAGCGCATCCGACGCTCAGAGACCTTCTGGCGATACTGCTCGAATCGATCGCTTTGAAGCCTCTCAGTCTGCTGCACACTTCTCGCCTCCTCCTCCAGGGCCTGTGCCTGCAGTTTCTGAGACTGGCCGCGCAGATCCCGTGTTCCGCGAAAGTCGGGTGTCCATAGCCCCTGAAGCCCTCCATAATATTCCGGTTCGGGAAATTGGTCGTAAGCCGGCGAGAAATATGCACCAATGACGCCGCGTGCACGGAGCTGAAACTGCCCCTGGCGTCGAGTAAATTCGGCGCCGGCGTGCGACGCCGATGCCTGTTGTCGAAGGTAGGCGACTCGTGGACTGTCAGTGGCCTTATCGAAGTTCTCGACGGCCTCCATATCCGGTGTTAGCGACGCCGGCATAACGCAGCGGTCCATCAATGCCGAGAGTTCGGCGGCCGTCACCTGCTGTGCCTGCTGGGCATCGGCGAATCGTCGTTCCACCTGCGCCTTCGCCTCGTCGAGCATGCGCAACTGATAGTCTCCCTCGACGCCTGCATCCACACGCCGCTCGACACGTCTGGCGAGCTCGTCGACGACGCTGCGCTGCTCTGAGATACGGCGGAGATTCTCGGCCGCAAAATCGGCTTCCACATACGCCCGTGCCACCTGAGCACGGTACTCAGAGTCGAATACGGCAGACGCCGCCTCCTGTTGTTGAAGGTGCCGGCTGCGCTGCTCTCGCTGCCAGGCGCGTGCACTATCGAAGAAAAGTGCCGTCACCGAGGCGCCAGTAAACGCCCGCGCGCTAACCCCCTGATCGCGCTCAGCCCCGGGGCTTACTCGTTTACCGACATCTCCTTCGCTCTCCAGGACGACCTCGGGAAACCAGAGTCGATCGACCTCCCGGCGCTCGGCCCCGGCGGCGGCCACCATTTGCTCGGCGGCCCGATACCCAGCTTCGCCCTTTTGTCCCTCATTCCAGACTTGTTCAAGAGAGACGACATCCGCCTCGTCAAAGCCGTCCTCACAGCCAGCTTTTTCGGCCGCCTCCAACTCCAGCGATCCCCCTGCGATGACTGCGCCTACCAATAATGCGACAAGCCAGCGACAGCTCCCGCCGATGCGGCTGTGACGTCTCAACATTTTAAATCGGATCACCGCGTGCCGCATCAAGACTCCCTGCCGCCGTCATCAATGCCACCTACTTACTGAAGCGACTTCCAGAGATGGATTTGAACTCTGCCGGCAGTGTGCGTCAAGCTCGCCTATAATCCAAGCCACCCAACGCCATCACCCCACATCGGATTTTGCATTGCCCACGCCGGAGCCGTTATCCCACTCAAGGTAGGGCCCGGGCGCGAATTCGTCTTTGACCTCGAAGGGAATCTCGACCGGATCTGGAGCCTCGGGCTGATTGTCCTCAAGACATTTGACCAGCGCCTGAATGGCGATTCGCCGCCGGGAGCCGAGCGCGCGGTTGACCACCAACTTCAGGCGGCTCTGCTCCAGAACCTCGAGGACCCGAAAATCGTGCTCCAACATGGGCGCCGGATCGACCAGGCGGTCGACGAAGGCATCGGCGAGCCCCAGAAGACAGGCCGTATAACTATTGGAGACGTCGACGACTTCAACGGTCATTCCCCGCTGGGCGAAGACCTGCCTGGCGAGCCTCGGATAGGGAGTAGCAACGCTGACGTGGGGTCGGCTCGAGAGGCTGGCGAACGACTCTCCGCGAGGCGCCGCAAAGACCATCGGATATTGGCCGAAGGGAAAGGTATAGGGCCGCCAGACCTCGGATTGACTCTCCCGCAACAGCTCGGTGCTCATCACGCCGAGGTGGCTGATGGCGTGCTCGACGTAGGTGCCGACATCGGCCGGGTCGAGCCGAAAGACCTCGAACGAATAACCGCATTCCAGCGGGTCCTCGACCTGGTGAAGCCCCGGCATCTCGAGATCGGGAACCTCGAAGCCACAGGCCCGAAAATGATCGCTGATCTGCTCCAGTTGCTCGCACATCGGAAAGGCGAGCCGCAATCGTTCGCCGCGGTTCATGACTGCTCCTCGTCTCTGGCCACGATGCGCGTCGACAGATTATTGCGCCGGCGCTCCAGCGCTTCCTCGAATCCCTCGGCGGGATCGCTTTTCCAGACCGAGACCATCTCGTGATCTCGGCGACGTCGGGCGCCGCCGGCCATCTTCGGATGCAACAACTCCACCAATGTCTCCAATGAGAAAGCAAACCCGACCGCCGGGGTACTCACGCCGAATTGGCCGATAAGATCGTCATAACGGCCGCCTCTGGCGATCCAGCGGCTCGCCCCTTCGGAGACCACGCTAAAGCCGATTCCCGTATAATAATCGGGGCCGTCGAGCTCTCCGAGGTCTATTCTCACCCGCGAGCCGTAGCCCAGCTCGTCAATCGTGCGCTCCACCTCGCGCAGGTAGCCAATCCGTTTCTTGACCTCGTGGGCATCGCCCAATGTGGACTCAATGACGTCGAGCTGTTGCAGACCGCCTTCGAGTCCGGCGAGCACCGAGATGGAATCGACGTATTGTTGGCGTGTTCCCAATTCCTGCAGGATTCGTCGCACCTCATCGGGGTCGCGAGACAAGATGGCCTCTAATACCTCGTGGCGAATGCGCCGGGGCGCCCCGGTGGCGCTGAGCAATAGATGAGCAAGCCGGTGATCGCCGAGGTTGATATGAAAGCGGCGAAGTCCGAGTCGCTCCAGCAGCTCCAGGACCACCAGCAGGACCTCCACATCGGCGACCACTCCCTGGCGGCCGATCAACTCCGCCCCCAGTTGATAACTCTCCACCTGAGCGGCGCCGAAGGCCCGCTCAATGCGCACTACTTTATGGGCGTAGCTGACCCGGAGCGGATGCGGCAATCCGCGCAATTGATAGGCATAGGTCTTGGCCACCGCCGGTGTCACATCGGGACGCAGCACCATCAGATTTCCCGCCCGATCGACGAAGCGAAAACTGCGGGCGATCTGGTCGGCATCAAGCCCCCGTTTAAGGGCGTCAAAATGTTCGAGGAGCGGGATCTGAATTTCACGATACCCCCATCCCCCGAAGACCTGCATCGCCTGCGCCGTGACCTGTCTCCGAAGGCTTACGGAGCGATCCAGAGCGGGTGACGCCTGTTGAAAATCGAGCACGTTGAATTCCGTTGACTGGGATCGTTTCAGCGAGTGATGAGTTCCCCCTACTTAGCGATCTGCTGCGCTTGGTGTCAATACTTCTGACTTTTCCCTGTCTGTGTTATGTGCGTCCAGCACTACTGCTGGTCCTGTTATTTACACTGCTTCCGAAGGCAACACCGTGAGCTGGCAACGTCGCTACTTCAAGGGACAAAAGGTCTGGGTCAAAGTCGACGACGAGGGAGAGCCTGTCGTAGAGGATGGCCGAGTCCCGATGCGTTATAAAAATGCCGACGACGCCCAGATCTACCAGGCCAGCCCGCGAAATATTTCATCGCGCACCGCCGAGGCCATCGATGCCGACAAAAGCAGCGATGGCGACTCATCGAAAGATCGGGGAACAAAATCGGCTTCCCGGGCTATTACTAGTTCCGAGACGTCCGCCGAGCGCGGGCCATTGCGAGAGTCGCGCACCGTGCCCGACGAGCTGTGCAGCGTGCCCGAGCCGGACTCAGGAGTCATCGAAATTCACACCGACGGCGCCTGCTCCGGAAACCCCGGCCCCTGCGGCTATGGGCTGGTCATCCGCGATGGATTTCACTACCGCGAGCTGTCCCAGTATATCGGGTACGGCACAAATAATATCGCCGAGTTGATGGCCATCAACGTCGCCCTGCAGACGGTGAACGACAAAACCCGGCCGGTTCGGCTGTACACCGACAGCAATTATTGTATCGGTGTGTTGACCAAAGGCTGGAAGGCCAAGGCAAATCGAGAGTTGATTTTATCGATACGTGAATTGATGAAGGAATTCGACGACCTCAAATTGCATAAAGTCAAAGGTCACTCCGATCATCCGCTCAACGATCGGGCCGACCTGATGGCGACTTCTTCGCTCAAAGACCACTGAACTCACCCGGACATACGCGCCGGTTGATGAGCCAACAAATTTGTCGTCGTCGAATCCCGCGTACCATAATGGAGGATCTGAACCCTATGGCCACGTCACCTGAGAAGACCCCGGACGTTTTAGATGAAGACGCCCTCGAGGAGCGCGTCGAGGAGGCCAGCGCCTTCGTCGATCGCGTCCTGGAGGGATTATCGGGCATCGTTATCGGTCAGACCTATATGATCGAGCGCCTGTTGATCGGATTGCTCACCGGCGGTCACGTGCTGCTCGAGGGTGTTCCCGGGCTGGCCAAGACTCTCACCGTGCGCAGCCTGTCGGCCTGCATCAAAAGCGATTTTCAGCGCATCCAATTTACGCCGGATCTTCTGCCAGCCGATCTGATCGGCACTATGATATTTGATCAAAAATCCCGCGAATTCGTGGCCCGAAAAGGCCCCGTCTTCACCAATTTCCTGCTCGCCGACGAGATTAACCGCGCTCCCGCCAAGGTCCAATCGGCCCTTCTGGAGGCGATGCAGGAGCGCCAGGTCACGATCGGGGAAAAAAGCTATAAATTGGCGCGCCCCTTTCTGGTGTTGGCGACCCAGAACCCCATCGAACAGGAGGGAACCTACCCACTGCCGGAAGCCCAGGTCGATCGATTTATGCTCATGATCGAGGTCGGCTATCCCGACCGCGGCGAGGAGCGTCAGATCATGGATCTGGTCACGGAGACGAAGACCATGCCCACTCCGGAGGCGGTGATCACTCCCGAGGAAGTGTTGGAGGCCCGCGAGTTGGTTCGCCAGGTCTATATCGACGACAAGCTCAAGGATTATATCGTCGATCTCATCTTCGCCACTCGCCATCCCGGCGACTACGGGCTCGGCGATATCGATTCCTATATCGAATACGGAGCCAGTCCCCGGGCGACGATCTATCTCAATCTGGCCGCCCGGGCCCACGCTTTTATCCGCGGCCGCTCCTATGTCACACCGGAGGATATCAAAGCCGTCGCCTACGACGTGCTGCGCCATCGCATCGCCCTGACCTACGAAGGGGAAGCCGAGGAATACTCCTCCGAAAAGATCATCAAGCGGCTTCTGGAGACCGTCGACGTTCCATAAGACATAAACCTCTATAATACGGACTGATAGCCCCAGAGATACTTCAGCCCCAAGACGCCGACACCATGCTCCCCAGTGAAGTCCTCAAAGCTGTGCGCCATCTCGAGATCGCGGCGCGCCGCGCGGTCAATGACCATCTGGCCGGCCAGTACCACAGCATCTTCAAGGGGCGGGGAATGGATTTTCAGGACGTCCGCCCCTACCAGCCCGGCGACGATATCCGCGTCATCGACTGGAATGTGTCGGCGAGAATGAACGAATTGCACGTCAAACAATTCGTCGAAGAGCGAGAGCTGACCGTCTTTTTGCTCGTCGACGTCTCGGCATCCCAGCTCTTCGGCACCCGAAATCGGCGAAAACGCGAGACGGCGGCCCAACTGGCGGCGCTTATCGCCTTTGCCGCCGTCAAAAATAACGACCGGGTCGGACTCTTGATGTTCACCGACCGCGTCGAGGTCTGCATCCCGCCACGAAAGGGGCGAAAACACGTCCTGCGGGTCATCAAGGAGATCCTCGATCCCGACGTGGAGAGTAAAGCCACGTCGATCCCAAACGCCCTGGAGTATCTGGTCAGAATCAGCAAAAAGCACTCACTGGCATTTTTGATCAGCGATTTTTTGGATGACGGCGACTATGAGCGAGCCCTGAAAGTGGCGCACCGCCATCACGAGATCATTCCTCTGGTCATTCAGGACCCGATGGAGGCGAAAATCCCGGATATGGGCATCGTCCACTTCGAAGATCCGGAGACCGGCGAGATTCTGCCCGTCGATACCTCGTCGAGCGCCGTGCGGCAGTCTTATGCCGCCCATATCGACCGGATTCGCCGCGATCGAGAACGGGTCTTTCGCAAACTTGAAATCGAAAGCCTCGCCATCGACACGGGAGAAAATCATATCGATCCCGTTGTGCGATATTTTCGACGGCGGGCCAAACAGGCATGAGGCGACGCTACGTGGGCAACGACGCTACATTTTATCGCCGCAGTCGACTTTTCGCGCTCATGGTCTGCGCCGTATTTCTCACCCCTGCGCTGACCACCGCCGACGAGTCCGGTGAACTAGCCAAAATCACTGGGACCAGCGTCGATGTCGATTCGTCGATCACCGTGGGCGACACATTCGTCTATACCGTCGAAATCGAGCACCCGACAGAAGCGTCCATCGAAATCGACCATCCGCCCCAGGGCTCGCGGTGGAGTGAGGTCGATCGCCAGACCACCACAGATATCGACGGGGAGCGCGCGATTACTCGCGCCGAGATCAACTACGCCATCTTTCGCCCGGGGACCACGAGCGGACCCCCGATTTCGGCCCACGTCGGCGGACCGGACGGCCCCCTGACCTTCGAACTCGACGATCAAGAGATCGACGTCGACGCCATTAGCGACGAGGCCACCGCATTGGGCGCTCCACGGGGCGCGTGGCCACTATTTAACGAATACTCCGGTTATGTCTGGTTCGGTGTCGGAACAGCGAGCTTCGCTCTCGTTGCTCTATTGGCGTTCTTCGCCTTGCGCCGACGAGATACAGACCGCCCACCGGAGGTCGAACCCGCCCCCCACAAAGTCGCCCTATCGGCGTTGGACGAACTTCAGGAATCCGATCTCATTGCCGAGCAACGCTGGGAGGCGTTCTACGTGCGCCTCTCCGGGATTGTCCGGCGCTACCTTGGTCAACGCTGGCACTTTCCCGGAACGGAGCTGACGACGACAGAGATTATCGAGAAGCTCAATGCCGTCTCCGATGATCCGAATTTCGACACCGAGGTCCGGGTCGTTGCGAGGTGGATGCAGAGGTGTGACCGCGTCAAATTTGCCGGTTATATCCCGGATTCCGACCAAGCGGAGTCGAGTCTTTCCGAAGCGTACGAGATTGTGGAGGCGACACAGGAGCGCTTGAAGCCGGCGCTCGATCGTCCGGAAAACCCGGGGCACGCCAATGATGACGAGATCGATGACGATCACGATATCGATCACGATCACGAGTTCGATGACGAGATCGATGACGAGGAGGCGTCATGACATTTTTCCTCGCGACTTCATCGGGCCTCGATTTTGCCTACCCTGCCGTCCTCGGCCTCCTCGCGCTGGTGGCGCTGGTCGCCGTGTGGCTGCTTCTTCCGCGTTGGCGCATAAAACGGGCGCCCACCTTTTTATTCTCCGGCACTCATCGCCTCGGCCAGCGTCATCGCGGGCTGCGCATCTATCTGGTTCCCTTCTTCGACGTCATCTTTCTCGCCGCTCTCGCCCTGCTGGTCATCGCCCTGGCCCGGCCGCAGATCGTGGACTACGACGATGCCGAGGTGGAGGGCATCGACATCTTCGTCGCATTCGATATGTCGGGCTCGATGCGGGCTATCGACCACGACGAGTCGGAAGTGCGCCGAATGGAGCGAGATGGTGAGCGGCCGAAAAACCGCTTCGAAGAGGCGAAAGACACGCTCCTGGAATTCATCGAAAGCCGTCCCAATGACCGAATTGGCATGGTGTTATTCGCCCAGGACGCCTTTTTGCAATTTCCACTCACCCTGGACCACGGCCTGATCCAGGACCAGGTGGCACAATTAGAGCTCGGCGATATCGAGGAAAACGGCACGGCCATCGGCAACGCTTTGGGCCGGAGTCTGGCGGGACTCGAAAAAAGCGATGCCGACAGTCGGATTGTCATCCTGATCACCGACGGCGATCGCCGGGGAGGAAATGTCTCACCCATGCAAGCCTCGGAGATGGCCCGTGAGATGGGAGTGACCGTCTACCCGATCCTCGTCGGCCGCGACGGAAAAGCGCTGGTCGACACCGGTCAAAATCCCATCACTGGCCGTACCGCCTATCGCGCCGTGGAGTTTCCCATCGATCCCGATCTGCTGCAGCGAATGGCCGATCACACCGGCGGTGACTATTTCCGAGCCCTCGACGCACGGGCGATGAGCGACGATCTCCACGAGATTCTCGACGGATACGATCAGACCCGCCTCGACGATCAGGGGCGCGCTCAACACACCGAGCGCTACGGGGCCTTCGCGCTTCTCGCCCTGCTACTATTCGCCGTTCATTTTCTGGGCCGTCACACCTTGTGCCGAAGCTTTCCCTGAGGGTCAGACGACAGGACGCGAAATGGTCTTTGCTGAACCGGACAATTTATATTTTTTCGCGCTATTCGTCCTCTTTGCGGCCGGGCTGGTAGCCTATGCGCGCTGGCACCGCAAGGTACGCCAACGCGCCGGAGATGAGTCATTAGTGGCGGCCATGACGGCGTCCGTCGACCACCGGGGTCGGTGGCTGCGCCGGGCCTTTCAACTCGCCGGAATGGCCCTGATTATCCTCGCCCTCGCCCGACCTCAGTGGGGAATGACCGACCGCGAAGTCCAGCAGGAGGCGATTGATATCGTCTTCGCCCTCGACCTGTCGCGCAGCATGCTCGCCGAGGATGTCCAACCCAACCGACTCAACGCGGCCAATCGCGAGATGCAAGATATGATGAGTCGGCTGCAGTCGGATCGCGTGGGCCTGGTCATCTTCACCTCGTTGAGTTTCGTACAATCACCGCTGACCACGGACTATTCGGCAATTAACTTCTTTATGAATCGACTCCATCCCGACCAGCTCCCCGTCGGCGGGACCGATATCAGCGCCGCCATGTACGATTCAATCGAAGTCCTACTCGGCCGTCCGCTCGAAGAAGAAGGCGAGCCCCGAATCAGACGCTCCGACAATCAGGTCATTATTCTTCTCACCGATGGAGAAGACCACGAATCATCGCCTCTTGCGGCGGCCGACCAGGCTCGTCAGCACGGCATTCGCATCGTCACCGTCGGCATCGGAGACCCTGCCGGAGCCCATATTCCGACCTATGACGATCAGGGAAATCGCACCGGTTATGTCCGAGACGAGACCGGCGAAAAAGTCATCACCCGTCTCGACGAGGAGACACTAAAGGAGATAGCGGCCCTCACCGATGGCACTTATATTCATTTTGATCGCCCCGGCCAGACCAGCAACGATGTGGTGGCCTTCCTCGACGAATTAGAGCGCACGGCCATCGATCAGCAGATCACCGAACAGGGCATCGATCGCTTTATGTGGTTTTTGATTCCCGCCTTCATACTCCTTTTGCTCAGCCTTTTCGTCGGACGTCGCCGGGGAGGACAATCGCGCCTGAAGACCCTGCTGCCATTCTCGCTGCTCCTTTTATCGCTGACGACCGGGTGTGACGCCTCATTCGAACGCATCGATCCGACGGCGGCCAGCGCCTCGGAGGCCATCGCCGTCGGCGAATACGAAAATGCCCTCGAATACCTCGATGCGCTCCCGGAGGTCCATCGCGACAAGCCGGAAGCCCGGTTCAACCGCGGCCGGGCATTGCTCGGCATCAACGAATACGCCGACGCCAGGGAGGCTTTTGCCGGCGCCCTCGCCAGTGATAATCCCGACCTGCGCGCCGACGCCTACTACCACATCGGACTCGCCTTTGGAGCCGAAGAGGAGTGGGCATCGGCTCGCGAGAGCTTCGAGGACGGACTTCGACTTTATTCGGGGGATAATCCACCCGAAGATCTCGACCTGCGCTGGTCGCTGAAAGAAAGCCTCGAGGTAGCCCTTCGAGAACTCTTTCCTCCGTGTTCTACGCTGGAGGATGAGCATGAGCCAAATAGCTCGGTGGAAGAGGCGACACCACTTGCCGAATTCTCCATCGAGGAGCTCACCTTATGCGGTGGAAACGACGACTATTTTGCCGTCCCCATCCTCCCCGGCTCGACCGTCAACATCGAGGCGACCCTTGCCGAGCTGCGCGATGAACCCGACCCGGAGCATGTCTTTTTGCCCAATGCCGCCGACGTACAACTTACGCTCTACGGCCCCGACGGGCGGTCGATCCTCGACCTCGACCAGGGCGAACAGACCGATGACGACCAATTGCGCGAGACGAACGAGCGACGCCAATTCAGCCGGCGAATTGAAGACTTCGACTTTCACGAAGACATATTGGGCGACGACAAAGAGCGCCCCGTCTTCGTCGCCCTCCGCGCACGCGACGGCCTTGAATTCGCCTACGATCTCGAGATCGATCACCGCCCCCCCTGTGAAGCGCTGGAGGACCAATTCGAACCGAATTCGTCGGCCGACGAGGCCGCCGACCTCTCGCTGGAGGCCGCCGAGGAGTTGCAAATATGTCCCGGTGACGAAGATTGGTTTCGACTCGATGCCGAGCGCGGCGACGATCTATTTGTCGACCTGCAACCGGCCACCGACGAGATTCAGGAGGTCCCACCGGAGCTCGATCTGGAGATTCGCCGCGCGGATACCGAGGAATTGCTCAGCGCCGGTCAATCAGATGGCGGATATATCACAGCCGGCCTCAGCGATATCGACTTCGACTCTGAACTGCTGGTCCGCGTGCGCGGCGCCGATGACGAACAACAGGGCCCCTATACCCTGCAGGTCCACCACAACGAACCGTGTGCCAATGGAATCGACCCCGCCAATCCGATGCAGGTTGAATCACTGGACCCGGAGCAGCAGGAATATCGATACCTTCGCCTCTGCCCCGACCAGGTCAATCATTATACCGCGCTCAACGCCGACGCTGGCGATGACGGCGACGGTGAGTTCCGGTGGTCGCTCCACGTTTTGCCCGACGAGGCCTGGCGCGGTAGCCCGGACCTCGACGAGGAGGAACAGCCCTTCGGCGCCTTTCCGGAGATGTCCCTCGACCTGCTCTCAGAATTTCGTGGAGACCCTGTGGCATCATCGGTCTCCGTCGACGGGTCAAACGCCACCGACGACGATAATGGCGGCGAAGAAAGCGGACCTGCACCTCTGACAAAAGACCATCTTCTCGCCGTCGACGAGCTGCCCAACGAAGACCAATCACTGCTCCGTGTCGATGGCGAAGACGGCTATTTTCACCTTCGGCGCCACGATGATGACGACGAGCAAGATGACGACGACCAGGATCAGGACGACCAGGATCAGGACGACCAGGACGACCAGGACGACCAGGATCAGGACGACCAGGACCAGGACGACCAGGACGAGCAAGACCAGGACGATGGGGAGGGCGAAGACGGTGACGAGGATGAGGCCGAAGATGACCAGCAAGACGAACAAGACGCCGATGAGCAAGACCAGGACGAGGAATTCGGCGAAGAAGAGGACCTATCTCAGGATGAACTCGAAGCCATCCTCCGTTCTTTAGAGGACACCGATCAGAATTTTCAGCTCCAGCGCAGCATCGAGGATACACCGCCGCGCAAGGTGGAGCAGGACTGGTGAATACCGACTTTACGACGACCGCGATGAATCGCTCACACTTCAGATTGCTAGCAGGCGCCATTGCCCTTGTGGCATTGGGATTTTTTCCCGTGGCGCTCTCGGCGCAGCCGGATCCCAGCATCGACACCAGCGTCGATCGCAAAACCATCGGCCCCGGCGACACAATTAGCTACGAGGTCAATGTCTCGGTCACCGGCAATTACGAGATTGATATGACCGCTCAGCCGGGGCTCCGTGATTTTGGTGTCCTCGGGCGCTCCGTCGCCCCCTCATTTCGGGTCCACAACCGCCAGGCGATGCGCTCCTACAGGGTCGACTTCCGACTGCGAGCCCCTGATCAGCCGGGCACCTATACCATCAGTCCAGCAGAGTTTCGGGTCGGTGATAACACCTACAAGGCCGATCCGGTCACCGTCGAAGTCACCGGAGACGCCCGACAAGTCGAGCCGGCCCGGCCCGATGTCGACCGCAGTGGCGAACGGGCCTTCCTCGACGTTTCACTGGAGCCGAATCGCGATCTCTACGTCGGTGAACAGGTCGTCCTTCGCTACAACTTATATATCAATCACCGCGAACGGGGCCTGCGCGCACGCCCCCCGGGCGAGGCTGCCCTCGACGACTTCTGGGTCGAGGACCTGACCCGGGATTTGCGATTGCGACGCTCCCAGGAGCAAATGGATGGCCACTATTGGACGGTCACCCCTCTGCGGGTCGTTTCGCTTTTCCCGCTGAGAGCGGGACCGACGGTCATCGAATCCGTCGAGGTTCCACTTGCCCGGACCTCTCTTTTTGGTCAGGGCGGGCAAAAGACGATTGAATCCGACGAAATCGACCTGGAGATCCAGCCACTTCCCGAGGGCGCCCCGCGCGGCTTTTCCCCACCCAATGTCGGCCAGTGGAGCTTCGAGGCCGATGTTGAATCCACCTCAGCCCGCATGGGCGGCCGGCTGACCCTTACAGCTCGCATCGAGGGAACCGGTCGCGCCGGTCGGCTCGGCGCCCCTGATCTGGAACTCCCAGACGCCTTTCGCCTCATTTCCACCGAGGACGACTCCTCAAGTGACATTCGCCAGGGTCGGCTGGGAGGAGAACGCACCTTTCGCTTCCACCTGATGCCCCTGGAGGAAGGTCATTTCGAGCTTCCGCCGCTCACGTTTAGCTATTTCGATCCCGACCTCGAAGAATATATCACGAAACAATCGAAGCCATTCGCTGTCGAGATCGAAGAGGGCGACCTCCCGCCGGATCTCGACGACGAGGACGAGGTTCGTATTCAGCGCGGTCAATCGTGGGCCGAGGAATCTCCCCTCGCCGATCTCCACGGCCTCGCTGAATCCAACTCGATGAGCTCGCCGAACACCCCTGTTCTTCCCGGATGGCTCTTTGCCTTGCCACTGCTCGGATTATTGCTGCTACTGGTCGAAAAGCCCCTGGTACGACCGCTGCGCCGCCGCTTCTCACCATTCTTCGGTCGCCGACGAGTTCAGCGGGAGACGGCGGAATTGCTGCAGAGTGACACGGAGCCGGTCTCCACGCGCTGTCTGCGCGCTCTGCGCCACTGCCTCAACGAGGGATTGGGCATCGCTGTAGGTGCGCTGGACGCCGAAGAAGCCCAGACATTGCTGAGCTCCGTCGACATCCCCGCCGATCTCCGCGAGGAGACCATTGAGCTAATAGGAGCGCTCGTCGCTCATCGCTATGCCCCGACATCGGCGGAAGCCACCGCCGACTTCGAGCATCAAACCCGCGCCGTTATCGACGCCTTGCTCGACTGGCATTTCGACGAAAACGACGGGAACCGGCCCCCGCCCGGGCCGCGCTCAGCGCCCACCCTCATCGCTGTCGTCGTGGCCGCCACAGCTCTGCTAATCAGCGCCAGTCCCGTCGAGGCATCCGACACCGACGCTCCCGACGCCCTCGACTGGTCGGAGCTCGCCGAAGAGTGGGCCGGTCACGCCGCCGCCGACCCAACGGATGCTACCGCCCATTACAACGCCGGCACAGCCGCCGCCCACGCCGGTGACCTGGGCGCCGCCCGACTCCACCTCGAGCGCGCCCGTTCGTTGGGGGCGGACTCAACGAAATTGCGGGAGAATCTGGCACACGTCACATCAGCAGTGGCCGCCCATGACCCCTCTGTCTCCGCCTTTCCGCAGCAGGGCACGCCGGCCGTGGCCCTCCACGCCCTCGCGCCCTGGATCATCGCCTTTGCGCTGTGGAGCGCTTTTCTCCTGGCCCTGATACACCGCATTACGGGCCAACCGACGAGGCGTTCGTCCTTTCTCGGACTACTCGCCTCCACCCTGGCTATTGCCGTTTGCACCACTACCCTGTGGTTATACGTCGAACATTTCGCGCGCACCGCCGAAATCGCCGTCATTACCGCCGAAGAGCATCATCTCCGGCAGGCCCCCTCCGAACACGCCGCTGTGCTCACCGACTCCCATCTTCCCCCGGGCGCCGTCGTGCGCACCAGCGACTCTCGCGATGACTGGGTCGTTGCCCAACTACCCACAGGCGTCACCGGCTGGCTTCCCGCCGAGTCGCTAGATCGCATCGCGCCTCGATAGTCCACCGGTGGGTCTGGCGTTGCCCTTCGGCATACCCTGAGCATATTCCAGTACAACGAACTCACCACTGCGGGGGAATTATGCCACCATGGACATTGATCGTATTGGGAATTGCGATCTTGCTCATCGTCATGCTCGACGTGATCTGGAGCACCCTCTCGCCGACCGGCGCCGGGCCACTCGCCAACCATGTGACAACCATCGGCTGGCGCACGTTTCGCGCCCTTCACCACTACCTCCAATCCCACCGTCTGCTCAAGATAAATGTCATCGTCATCTTGCTGCTCACCTCGTCGCTGTGGATCTTTTTGTTGTGGACCGGCTGGCTGGTGATCTTCATCTCCTCCGAGACTGCCGTCATTGACGAGGCGACCGGCGAGCCGGCGGGCTTCGCCGACCGCGTCTATTTTGTGAGCATGGCCCTATTTACCCTGGGAACCGGCGACTTTGTCGCCGGAACACCGGGCTGGCGGATCACCATGTCCCTGGCCTCGCTGACCGGGCTGACGATGATCACATTGGTGATCACCTACCTTCTACCGATCATCGGTGCCTCCATGGATCGACGCCAACTGGCACTGGGGATCTGGGGGCTGGGCGATTCCCCGGAGAGCATTCTCAAAAATGGCTGGCATAACGACAGCTTCAATCGCCTGGAGGACCAACTCCACCAGCTCGCCTTGTTGCTGACCCTGCACGCAGAGCGACACCTGGCGTATCCGGTCCTCCAATTTTTTCACGCTTCCGATCCGCGAGCCGATCTATCGCCGCGCCTGGCCAACCTCGACGACACGGCGACGATTTTAGAGCACGGCATAAAAAAGGGCAGCCGTCCGTCGACGACCACCCTTCGCACCCTCCGCGAGTCTATTGATGCCTATCTGCGGCGGGTTGAAACCTTCCACGTCACACAGGTGGAAGAGGTGCCACCTCAGCCGAACTTCGAAGACCTGCGCCAGTCGGGGATCCCGCTTCGCGAGATTCCAACCATACAGCGCGCCTTCGACGAGGCCGCCGACCGCCGGCAATTGATCTACAAAATCATGCGCGCCGATGGCTGGAATTGGGGCGAGTGATCAACCGCAAAGCCAGCAGCCGATTGCGCATAGTTAATTGCTTTATCAGGCTGCTACTCTCGCTCTTGAAGCGCCGCCAGGCCCTGCAGCATTTTCGGGATATCCATGCCCAGCGTCTCCTTGATCTGCTCTGAGCCACTGGCCGCTTTCAGCGGCAGCGCCCCCTGCCGATCGACTTTGTCGAGATTGGAGTCGATGACCGTGATCTTTCCGATATCGATCTCCTGCACCGTCGACATCATGGCGTCTAAAATCGTATCGAATTGCTGGAGCAAAAATACCGGCCGCGCCGACTCTCCGGCGGCATTCCAGGTATCGATGAGCTCTTCGAGGGCGATGACATTGGCCTTTCCGTCCTCCACGAATTGCGCCGCCTGCGCCTTGGCTTCGGCCTCCAGCTCCGCCTTTCGGGCCTGTGCGGGCTGAATGATATCGGCGGCCTGCTGGCGCTTAACCTGCTCGAGACGCGCGCGCTGCACATCTAGATTCGCTCGGGCCTTCGCCACCAACGCTCCCACCTGGCCGCGCTCCTCTGCGACCATGGCCTCGGCGCGAGTCTGGGCGTCGACGATTCGCCGCTCCGCTTCCGCCTTGGCGATCTTCATCTGCGCTTCCACTTTTGCCAGAGCCCGCTTTTCCTGGTTCGACGCATCGACCTCGGCAGCCTCTGCGCGGTTCTGGGCCTCAGCAACTCGGCTTTTCATCAACAGCTTCGCCGATTGCTGGCGACCGATGGAGTCCAGATAACTCTGATTGTCCTGCACGGACTGGATATTGAGGGTATCCATCATCAGCCCCAGGCTCTGCAGATCCTGCTCTGCTTCCTCGGACAGGCGCTCCGCAAAGGTAATCCGGTCGTCGTTGACCTGCTCCGGGGTCATCGTCGCCAAGACTCCTCGGAGGTTCCCCTCCAGGGTCTCCTGAGCGACCTCCATAACTTCCTTTCGGCTCATGCCCAAAAACCGCTCCACGGCGTTGTCGATATGGGGTCGGACACTGCCGATTTTGACGTTGGCCACGCCCCGTACCGTCAGCGGGATACCGCCTTTGGAATAGGCGTTAGTGACGTGGAGATCGATCACCATATTGGTCACGTCCAGACGGTCGACCTTATGCCACAGCGGAAACCGCACCTTGCGACCGGAGTGAACCAGCTCATACCCGCCGCGAACACCGCTGAAGACCAGCACCTCGCTCGGCTCACAAACCTCCAGGTAATGAGTCACCAGCCCAATACTGACGAGGGCAATGACCCCGACGACGATTAAAACTCCAACTAATGCTGCGACTTCCATGATCTTTATCCTTTTGCGCCTGTTGCGCCCGCTAAATTAGATTCGCCTCGCTCGCCTTGAGCTGATGCTCAATTTATCAGGCGTCGTCTGAAGATCCCTTGTCGTCTCGATTCCGTTTTAAAAAGGAGCTCCGAATCGTTTTTTGGCTCGCCAGATCGTCGCGATCGCGCGACTTTCCAGAAAGCCCCTTTGGCTTTCCAGCGCCACCGGCGCCTCCATCGGAGCCGCCGGAGTCTTTCTGGCCATCACCGCCACCGCCTTCGGGTGAGTCGTTATTGGTGCGGTTCAACTCTCGATCTCCGGTCAACACCCCACCGATGTCGATGCCCACCGAGTCTCGCATCTCGCGAAATAGACCGCCCACAATGCCCGGGAAAGCACTGACGTAATTGGGAAGCGTTTCTCCCGATCCACCGTCGATAAGTGCCACCTCTCGCACTTGAACCTGCTGGGCGGCGTTGGCGACCTTCTCCATGACCTGCTCCATTCGCTGCAGGACGAAGACATCCATCGCCGCATCACCGGCGCCCTGCCAGACTTCGGTCATCATCCGCAGCACCTCGGCCATCGCCCGGCCGCGCTCGGCGACCTCGGCAGCCTCACCAGCGGCGATCAATTCCCGGGCCACCTTGTCGGCCTCGGCGGGAATGACCACATCGGCCTGAAGTCGGATCTTTTCGAGCTCCGTACGAACCTGCTGCAATTCCTGCTCCGCCTCCGCGCGAGCGGCCAGCCCGCGCGCCTCGGCGCGCTCCTCTTCGGATCGGGCCTTGAGATTTAAGTCGGCCTCCAACTCGCGCAGCGCGTTTTGCTTTCGCTGAATCTCAGCCTGGGCGCGCCGACGTGCAACCTCACCGCGTCCCTGTGCTTCCGCCTCTTCCTCTTCCGCCGTTCGCACCGAGCGAGACTCGGCAACTTCGGCAATCTTGAGGATCTCGGCAATCTGCTTTCGGCCGATGGAATCCAGATAGTCCCGGTCATCGCTGACGTTCTGGATTTTGAGCGTATCCACGTGTAATCCGAGGCCGTAGAGATCTTGCTCCACGGTCTCCGTCAGGCGCTTTGCGAATTCGATTCGGTTTTCGTTGACCTCTTCCGGGGTCAGCGTCGCCAGAACACCTCGTAGATTACCCTCCAGGGTCTCCTGAGCGACCCGCATGATCTCGCGACGACCCCGCCCCAAAAAACGCTCGATCGCATTTCCGAGATATTGGCCGCTGTCGACCTTGACGTTCGCCACGGCCTGCACGTTGAGGGGAATACCGCCTCGAGAGTAGGCTCCCTGAATATTGATATGCACGGGCATCACCGTCAGGTCGAGGCGATCGACCTTCTCGAGAACCGGAATATGCAGTCCCCTCTCGCCCCGCGAGATCACTCGATAGCCCGTCGATCCTCCACCGGCCAATTCCTCCTGACGACCGGAGATGATCAACACCTCGTTGGGACGCCCTACCAATAGCATCCACTTGTAGAAGCTGAGTGCCGCAAAAATAAATCCGGCGAAGATCACCGCCGCCAATACCGCTCCCGTTAACTCTACCATAATCCACTCGTCTTGGTTTTCAGTTGGAGCGCCCATTGGCCAGCCGCACCGGCCACGACGCTCACGTCATTTTACTCCACGTATCGGCATTATCCCTGTCGCTTTTTCTTCTTTGCTTCCAGCGCTTTCATATCCAGCACCTGAGCAACCCCGTCTTCGATTCCCAACACGAAACACTGATCATTCATGTCGAGGACAATCTCTTCGTCTTCCGACTCGGCGCGCATATCGACGGTTCTGCCGTCGATCTCAACGCGAACTCGCCCTCGCCCGCCCTCGCGAATTGGCAGGATCACCTTGGCGGGAGCGCCCAGAAATTCACGCTCGCCGGCGGCTTTGGAAACCTCACTGGCTTTATCGCCGTAATACATTACATACGAGGCGCCGAGTCCGGAGAGCAATCCCATTACCACGGCGGCACTTATACCGAGCAAGCTCTCGCCCATATTGACCAAATGCAATAACACTCCGGTGAGACCGAAGAAGGCCAGCGCGAAGGTATAAAATTTAAAACTGAACCAGGGGCGGAATTTCTTCTTCCCCAGACGCGTCTCCAGATCGGCGGTGCCTTCTCCATCGGCATCCATATCGACGTCGGCGTCGGCATCGACATCGATATCAAAATCGGCATCGGCGTCGACATCGACGTCCATATCGAAATCGGCGTCCATATCGGCGTCGACATCAAAGTCGGCGTCGGCATCTCCGAAACCACCGAGCACGGATAGGACAACGAAGATTCCCCCGAGGATGAGGCTAAACACATAGACACTGAGCATCTCAGGTCCTCAGATCGGAAAACTCCTGCAATGGCCCACAGATCCGCGGACCACCGCCACCACTCGCACTTCGCTCTTGCAACGCAATGGTAATACCTGTTCACTCACAGCCGATCAAGCATCGGCGCCCGGCTGGCCCGGACGAGGAGGAGGGTCGAAGCGGTCACTCACAGACTGTTACAGGGGATTGCGACAGCTATGACTTGATTTGACTTCCGTTCCTGTTACGCTGGTTTCTACGGTTTGCACCGAAGCTAGATGATGTCGAGACAAGAGTGATGACCCGATACACCGTTGAAAGATGGACACGCCTTGCGTTGGCCACCATGGCCTTCGCCATGGCTCTGCTGTTGACGCCACGGGCGATTCTCGACGTCAGCGGTCCGGCCGACTCCCACGAAATTCCGGTGGATATGCTCGAGCCCTCCGACGACTGCCTGTGGTGTACTACGCCGTCGACGTTTGAATCCTCGGAGTGCGACGACATTGACAAAAGTGAGCAACACTGGCTGAATCCGGACGAGATTCAGCCCGACGTACTCAACGCTCCGTGCCATGACGAAATTGCCACGGAAGATCCTAGCGCCTGACCCGTAATATTTTTACCCACACCCTGCTGTGGGTCCTCGCCATATTGTGACACAACGTTTGAATACTCCCCCCTAAAACAAAAACCACGAACCAATCGAGTTCCGTCTCCTCCTCGGCGCCATTCTGCCGATCTTGGGGCCGGGATCTATCTCAACCTTTATTTTGAGGAATCATGAGCAACGCAAAACGTATACCCGCCCCTCCCTCCGATGATTATGTCCGTTATATTCCCCTCGGTGGGCTCGACGAAGTGGGCCTTAATTGTGCCCTGATCGAATGCAATGGCTCGATGCTGATGGTCGACTGCGGTCTGACCTTTCCGGAAACCCGTGAATTCGGCGTCGATGTCCTCATCCCCGACTGGCAATACGTGCTGGACAACCTGGATAAGCTAGACGGCCTGGTCATCACCCACGGGCACGAAGACCATATCGGCGCCGCTCCCTATTTTTTGAAGGAAGTCGATGTCCCGGTCTACAGCGGCGAATTAACGCTGGGAATGTTGAACCGCAAATTGCAATCCCACGGGCTGACCAATGACGTCGACCTCTACGGAGTGGAGCCGGGCGACCAGCTCGAAATCGGCCCCTTCGTCGTGGAATTTATCGAAATCAATCACTCCGTTCCCAACGCCATGGCCATCGCCCTGCACACGCCGCTGGGCACTGCTCTGGTCACCGGCGACTGGAAGCTCGATCAAACGCCTGTATTCGGTCAACCGGCCGATTTGAGTCGCCTCGCCGAGATTGGCGACGGCGATATGCTGGCCCTCTTCGGCGACAGCACCAACGCCAATGTCTCCGGTTTTTCGACCAGTGAGCGGGCCGTCCAGAAGGGCTTTTCCGATGTCGTCGACGAAGCGCCCGGAAGAGTCATCATCGGCCAATTCTCCAGCAATATCTACCGGGTAGCCGGCATTTTGGAGGTCGCCTACCAGCAGGGCCGAAAAGTGGCCTTGATGGGCACAAGCCTCGTCAAGAACACCAATATTGCCCGCGATCTGGGGTATTTCCCAATGCCTCCAGAAGATGTGCTGATCAAGCCTCGCGATATCGAAAATTATCCTGACGACCAACTTCTGATCGTCTCCACGGGAAGCCAGGCCGAGCCCCGATCGTCGCTGGCGCGAATGGCCCACGACGATCACCGAAATCTCAATATACAAAAGACCGATACCGTCGTGTTGAGCGCCCGGGTCATCCCCGGAAACGAATACGGCATCAACTCCATGATCAACAACCTCTTGAAGCGCGGCGCGCGGGTGATCACTGCCGACGATGCCCCGATTCACTGCAGCGGCCACGGCAAACAAGAGGAGATGAAGCTGATGATGAACCTGACCCGGCCGCGCTATCTGGTCCCGGTTCACGGCGAATATCGCATGCGCAAACGACACGCCGAACTCGGCAATGAAGTCGGCCTCGACGATTCGCTGGTGATCGAAAATGGCGATGTCTTAGAGATGACTTCAACATCGGCCCAGGTCGTCGGTCAGGTCCATCACGGCCGTCTGCTAATCGACGGTCGAAATGTGGGCGACCCCGAGGATTTCCAACTCCACGATCGCCGCAAATTGGCGAATGCCGGCATCGTCATCGCCTTCGCCGTCCTCGATATGGAGCGCGGCGAATTGACCAAGCCCCCGGAGCTACTTCAGCGCGGCGTCATCGGTCCTGGAGACGGCGACCACGTCCTGGAGGGAGCCGCCCGGGCGGCCGCCGATGGCGTCGACAGCCTCGGCAACGACGCCCGCCGCGACATCTCGGAGGTCAAAGAAGCGATCCGTCTCAACGTGCGGCGCTATCTGCGCGATCGGCTCAACCGACGCCCCGTGGTGACCCCCGTGGTCCATCAGCTGTAGAGGTAGCGATGATTCCGGTCATACTCGCCGGCGGCTCGGGGACCCGATTTTGGCCCCTGAGCCGTCGCGAGCATCCCAAGCAATTTCTGTCGGTCTTAGGCGACGATCGAACGCTGATCGAGACCACCTGCGACCGGCTTCGGCCACTCTCCGGTGACGAACGCCCGCTTCGCATCGTCTGCCGCCCCGACCTGGTGGCACCGACCAAAAAGCTTTTAAGCTCGGCGTCAGGCGTCTCGTTTATCGAGGAGCCGGAGGCCCGCAATACGGCGCCGGCCATCGCCCTGGCAACCGCCCGGGTGGAGAGCCGCCACGGCGACGAACCGGTCGCCTTTTTCCCGGCCGATCATTTTATCGGCGACTCCCAGTCATTTCTCGACTGCATGCATTTCGCCGCCGAACGGGCCCGCGACGGCGCCATCATTACCCTCGGTATTGCTCCCACCCGCCCGGAGACGGGCTATGGCTATATCGAATGCGCTGAACTTCCCGCCAATCGGCTCACCAAGCCCCAGGCATGTCGCGTCGAGCGTTTCGTAGAAAAGCCAGATCACCAGCGCGCATTGGAATACCTCAACTCGGGCCGTTTTTTATGGAACGCCGGAATCTTTGCCTTCCGGCCCAGCACATTGTGGGCAGAATTTAAGCGCCAGCGCCCGGCGATGTGGAAGTCCATCGATGAGATGCGACGAGCTTTGGCCGACGACGAGGCAGACGACCGATTGGCCGCCCATTTTCGAAAGCTGGAGTCAATCTCGATCGACTACGCCATTATGGAACAGGCTCGCCGCGTCGAGGTTGTCCCGGCCCTTTTTCGCTGGTCTGACGTCGGTCATTGGGCCTCTTTAAACGAGGTCGTCGACACCGACGAGAGCGGAAATTTCGTCGCCGCCGACGCCCTGCTCGACGAGGTCAGCGATTCGGTCGTCCTCTCCGATGACGGCACTCGACTCATCGCCGCAAGCGGATTACAACAGATGGTCATTGTCGACACCGAGGACGCTCTACTTGTGATTCCGAAAAAGCGAGCCCAGCGCGTCCGCGAGTTGGTCGACGAATTAAAGCGCCGAAACCGAGACGACCTCCTCTAAAAGACGGTCTACTCCCTTGTCGACGCCTACTCGACGCGACCAACAACAGGCCCACCACAGCGCCGTGCGCCGTGTCTTGCTGGTGACACTGGGCGTCCACCTGCTGATCTCAGCACTGAAATTGGGCTTCGGCTACCACGCCAATATCGTCAGCCTGCAGGCCGACGGCTTTCACACCCTCTTCGATGCACTCTCCAATATCATCGGTCTCGTCGCGCTCGGGCTAGCCCTGCAGCCGCCGGACCCGGAGCATCCCTACGGTCACCAGAAGCTCGAGGTGGCGGCCAGTCTGAGTATTGGGATCATGATCCTTCTCGGCCTGCTCGAGGTCGGTCGCGGCGTATGGCGGGCCGCCGTTGGCGAAACCGAGCCCATTATCTCGGCGGCCGCCTTCGCCGTCATCGGCGTCGCCATTGCATCCAGCTTTTTGATCAGTTGGTATGAGCGGCGGGCCGGCGAAAAATACAATTCGATGATCCTTAAAAGCGACGCCGATCACACGCTCTCCGACGGATTGGCCGGCCTGGCCGTACTGGGCGGAATGATCTTGATCGCCGTGGGCTTTCCAGCCGGCGATATCTTCGCCGCGCTGGCGGTGATGATCTTTATTGGAATGACGGCCTATCGAGTCTTACGCACCGGGATGGACGTCGTCGTCGATGCCTCCCTATTGGATGCCGAGACCATCTGTCAGATTGCCGAGGAGGTCGACGAGGTGCTCTCCTGCCACTATGTGCGAAGCCGCGGAATGCCGGGAAGCGTACATCTCGATCTGCATATCACGCTCGCCCCGGAGATGCGGCTATCAGAAGCAGGTGAGGTCATGCTCGAGATCAAAGCCCTGCTGCGGGAGCGATTTCCGGAGATCGAGGATGTGCTCATCCAGATCGAGCCCCACAAACCGGTGCATTACGAAGACGTGCCCGACAACCTGGTCTGATTCACTCTTCAAATGCGATAAATTGCCCGTCAAAAGACGCGATCTTTCGTCCCTCCACGAGATCGAGCAGCCGCCGAAGCGGTTCGTCGATCGCAAGGCTTTCGCCCTTGCCGTTGGCAGCAGCTACCACGCCGCGAATCCCGGGGCCGCGCTCACCGTCGGCGTCGAAATCCAACTCCTGATCGAAGATCTCGTTGAGTAACTCCCGACGATATTCCGCCGGCCATCGCGGCGGATCTTCGACGCGGAGCACGTCCGTCTCCAGCCGAACCCTGTGGCCGTCGTCTGTCACAGTCACCACGCCCAGGGGAGCCAGCAAATGCCGAATTATCCCCTCGACCCAGCCGTCAAATGCCGAGTTATGGCGCGGGTCGAGCAAAAAACTCGCCCGTTGAAAGGGCAGATATATCGGCGCCGGCTGCTCCTCTAATACCCGGTGTAATTGATCGAACATCGTCAGCCCGGTGACGCATTGCATCAGCTTTACCAATCCCACCACCGGATAGGTCGCCCGAGCATCGAGAAGGCTCAACAGGTCGAGCCACAACACCTTTGCGGTCATCACGAATGACAGCGTCAATCCAGCTTCGAAGAGGACGATTTCGTCGGGTCCGGTCCCACTTTCGCGCAGCCATCCTCCGCCGGTTGAGCGCGGATCGACGCCCGAGCGATGCATCCAATCCGGCACCGGCTCGGCTTGATGTGTCATCAATGCCACGGCCCGCTTTCGCCAGGCGTCATCGAGGCCGATGGCCTCGACCAACTGCTCATCGGCCTGTCGCCCGGAATACGACAGACACCACTCCAATAAGGCCTCGGCAACAAATCCTGCGCGGCGGCGGTCGAGAAGCTTCTCCGCTTCCGCGCCCTCCTCAATTTTGCCTTCCACACCAGCGTTGACAATCCGCAGCTCACGACCCAATTGCCACACATCATCCCAGTCGATTTCTCCCTCTCCGACGTAGGCGCCGTCGAGAAGCTCTCGAGTCTCTTCGCTTATCCGTTTCTCCGTCGAATCGAGCTCCAATCGCCCCTGCTGAGCCTCGCAGATCCACCATTTCAGGGTATTGCGAAGCCCCGGCGCCGTGGCGACGCCCGTGGTTTTTGCCGCCTCCTCGCGCAGCAGGGCCACGCCCTGAGTGCACCAGTCCATCAGCCACCGCCGCCCGAGCTCCCACAATCCACCCCACAATTCCTCCGGTACCGCGGCCAGCACGGCCTCCGTCTTGTCGTCCTCAATCCGAACCAGGACCCCCAGACTTTCCAGCGTCTCCGCAATCTGGCGCTGCTGCCGCCGCTCTGACTGGCGCATCAGGGGCACCACCTTTTCTTCGGCAGAGCCGTTCTGGTCATCGAGATCGTAGTTATAGAGCTGATTCCAGTGGCACATCCCGCCGAGCTCGAGGACCATCAAGGCGTCGCCGATCCAGTCGGGATTCGGCAATGCCTTCAGCACCTCGTCCATCATCTCGGCGCGGCCGAAATGATCACAAATGCGCAGGATCATCTCGACCTTCGAGCCTTCGACAGACAATTCCCAGGTGCGAGCCAACTTCCGGACACTCTCCACTGACTTTCTTCCGAGCACCACGGGCAGGCTTCCCCGCTGGCCCCGGACGCGCCCGGCGAAAATCGCCGCCAGCGCCGAGGGCATGACCGCCCGGCATCGGCCCTGGGAGTCCACTCTGGGATCGAGCAGACCCAATCGGGCCACCAATTGCCGCTGGTGGGTAGGCGCCCAGTCCAGATACGTCCCCATATCGTGGTCCAGCACGGCCTCTTCAACGATTCGCCAGCCCAGGGCAGACGTTAACTTGCTTCGCACGACCTCGACGACTTCGTCGGGATGACTCACCCAAAATTCGGCGAGGCTCGTGGCGTCGGCGTCCGGCGCCCCGTAGAGGTCGGCTATCTTTTCGCGCCGTCTCGCACCGAACTCGTGCAGA
>SKQC01000391.1 GCA_007119175.1 Myxococcales bacterium
AGCCAATTCCAATTATTTCGCCGTTATTTCCATTTCCTCCGTTGCCTTCATTATCTCCGTTATCGTCGTCGGAGCCACATGCTGCAGTCATACCTACAGCCAGAATTAGCGAGGTGAGTAGGGCGATAAACGAGCGACTTTTGAGCTTCATTATTCTCTCCATTTTGAGAGGGGGAATCCACGGCTCGACTATCATATACAAGCCCCACCGGCAAACAAGGCCTGCCCATCACGGCGGCGTGGTGGCGGTCCGTCTGGTCGATAGCCCGGTGAGTAGGTCGCCTGTCGTGCGGAGAGTGGGATGGCGTCCGAGATGTGATTATGAGACAAAAAAGTGCCGGGTGAAGGCAAGTACTATTGCATCAGCGATGGAGTGTTTTAGATGCCAGCGATTTTTCGAATCACACTCGTCAATTCGGTCATTGTTCTCGCCTGTTTGATGTGGAGTGGAGCCGCCGTTGCCGTTCCACAGATCAATCACCCCGTGGTCGACAGGGCCGGCGTGTTGACTGGCTCAGAAGTCGATCGAATCAGCGATAAACTCTTCGCCCACCACGAGGCGACTGGCGTTCAGATGGCGGTGTTATTCGTCGACAGTACCGGCGAAATACCGATCGAGGATTATTCATTGGAGGTCGCCGAGGAGTGGGAGGGAGGACACGCCGAACGAGACGACGGCATCTTACTGGTCTTCGCCATCGATGACCGGCGAAATCGGCTGGAATTGGGATATGGGATTGAACCCCTTATATCCGACTCTCAGGCGGCCCAAATGCTGGATGCCGTAACCGGTGAGCTGCGCGCCTCGCACTATGGTGATGCCGCCGAAGCGATCGTCGATGACGTCATTATCTACACCGAGCATGTTCAACCCGGTGGTGACATTCCGGATGCTCACTCCAGTACGCGAGTTCTGATCGCCACGGGTATCGTCTTTTTATATGCAATGCTTCAGGGATATCTTTGGCGGCGTCTGCGCGGCGAATTGTACTCCGACGCCGTGGAGGACGACGACGATGATGACGACGATGACGCAGAAGATCTATATGCCAGGACCGTCAAGTGGGAGCCCGGCAAAGTTTTCGATTGGGTCGTCACTGTCGTCTGCTGGGTCCCTCCCCCGCTATTCATCTTCGTTTATTTCGGCGATGGCCAGATTCCGGCCAACTGGGAGTTTGTCGGCACCTCGCTAGCTAGCACCTGGCTAATCGCCGTGTGGGGATTGACCTCGGTACTGGCGGCGTTTTTGGCGAAGTACATCGGCGTAATCGCCTTTTTTATCATCATGTTTGTTTTATTTCATATCCCGACCGGGTTCGGGTTGACCCAGTGGCTCGAAACGTCGACGGGTTCCCAGCGCATCATCATGCTCACCGTCGGTCTCAATGGCTATATCTGGATCTGGGTGATTATCTTTATGGGGGTGGTCGTGACCAGTCTCGATGGAAGCGGAGGCGGCAGCTCTTTTAGCAGCGGTGGGATGTCGAGTAGTGGAGCAGGCGGTGGGTTTTCTGGCGGTGGAGGGGGCGGCTTCTCCGGCGGTGGTGGAAGTTTCGGAGGCGGCGGGGCCTCAGGAGGTTGGTAGAGGAGACCAGGCGTGGGGATTACGGCTCGTAGACGTGAAAGCGCGCTCCATAGGGGTCTGCGACGAGGTAGCTGTCGCCTCCTTCTGGTGTCGTCACTGGCGTTAACTCACAGCCGTCGTCGAGCAGTTGTTGACGTGTCGCCTCAAGATCGTCCGTTTCGAACTCGAAAAACGTCGCTCCCTCTGGGCTGTCCTCGATATGAAATGTCATGGGTCCGCAGCGAAGGACTACTTCCGAGTCCATCCGTTTCACCAATTCCATGCCGAGGGTCTCGATGTAGAATTGCACCGCTTCGTCGAGACGGTCGACCTGCAGGGCGATATGGGGGCTAAATGTGAGAGTCATGGCGCTATTTTTCCTCTAGTGGTTGCAGAAAATCCAGAACGTGGCCGTCCGGGTCGGTCACAGAAAACATGCGGGCCCCCCAGGACTCGTCCTTGGGCTCCGTCAGGTCGAGGCCCTTTGCCTGGAGTTCGGCGTAGTGGGCGTCGGCGTTCTCAATCTCGACGTGGAACTCAAAGCGTCGAGGCCCCGCTTCGAAGCTGGGGTCTAAATGAAGGCCGATCTTGCTTTCTCCGACCTTCACTGAGGCGTAGCCGGGCCGGTTTGCCTCCTCGTAGTTATCGGTGACGCGATGGTTGACGTCGTCCCAATAGCCGGTAAAGCCAAAGCCCAATTTCTCATGGTAAAATTCGACGCTTTGCTTCAGATCACTGACGTAGAGCATGATGCTGAGATGGCCACTGTACATACCTTCTCCCGGTGGTAAAGAATCTAAAAAACTGGTCTGTGGGAAACGGAGAGTAGAATAGCGAGGGCGGCATTTCCAGTCTCGGTACCGCGCCAATGATAGACCTGCTGTCCTTGAGCCCTTGTCGAGGATCGCAGTACGAGGACATTGTCGGCGAAGCGATATCCGTCGGAGTCCGTAATGAGGACGTCGGCGAGTCCTATCTTTCGGCCCCGACGATGCCGAACGTCAGGTCCGGTCGATGGTCAACGACGATACGACGCTGCACATAAATACGTCGGCGGGACAGATGGAGATGTCGTTTCAGTGATCGGCAAGTGACGATGTGATTCGGGCTGAAAAGCGCCGGATTATCTGCCCATAAAAAAGCCCCGCGGGACATCTCCCGCGGGGCTTTTTTTGTGGTAAACCCCAGGGAGCATCAGCGAGCCATATGCGGGAGACCGTCGATGAGGCTAATGGTCGCCAACCCACGCAAATGCCGAGGCGGAGCGCACT
>SKQC01000241.1 GCA_007119175.1 Myxococcales bacterium
TTTCACTCCTCGACGATGCGCTGCACCCCAAGAGTACTTGGTCGCTTCGCTCCCGGCGCATCGCCTGTGGTGCTCAATTTTGCGCTTTTGACGCTGATATTGCCTCGTTACGTCGCCTCATGAATAATCCGGGTTATAATTTAGCGCCGAGCCTCGGAAGTCTGCGATGAGAAGCCGATCCGCAATATTCGCCCTATTTTTCGGTATCGTGCTGGCCATTAGTGGCTGTAGCGGCTGCGATGATTCCGTGAGCGACGACGATGTGGGAGTCGGCGCCGATGTCGATGTCGGCGAGGTCGACGATGTTGATGCGAGCGTCGAAGACGCCACCGAGGCCGACGCTGACGCCAATGGTCCTGGCGAGCCGGATATTGGCGATCCAGACGCCGACGATCCGGACGCCGACGTCGAACCCGATGCGGATAATGGCGAAGATGACGCCTGTCCATTTGCCTATCAAATGGAATGCGGCGGCGAATGTGTGGCTGTGAATACCAACCCCGATCACTGCGGTGAATGCGATAATGAATGCGAGGGTGAAGAGGCCTGTGTGGGGGGCGAATGCACCACGGAGTGCATGGGCGATCTGGAGTTATGCGACAATCAATGCGTGGATCTCGAAATTGACAGCGCCAATTGTGGGGCCTGTGGCGATCCTTGTGACGACGGCGAGGGCTGCGTCGGCGATGGGGAGTGCGTGGAGACCGTTGATTTCGGACCAGGGCCTCAGGGATGCGAGGATGGTGGGCCGCCCGTCGATATCGACTTCGGAGGGGAAGACGAAGTGGTGGAGTGCTCCGGAAATATCTCGCAGAGCACGTTTTTGTGGGCTCTATGCTCGTGCAGCGACCTCGAGGTTCAGGACGAGCTTTTGACCGACGGCTTCAACAGTTCCAGCGGTCCCTACCAGCCGGGAGGGCTCGGCGGCGGCGTCGGCGTCAACGGCGATCTGTGGACGCAGAGTTATACCGATATCTGGGGCGCCCTCTTCGTGGGCGACGGGTCGGATATTCTGTTTGAGGATGAAGCGGAGGTCTATCAGCGCCTCTACGCCGGCGGTGGGGTTGGTGTGGAGGATGACAGCGTGGTTCGCGAAGATGCGTATATCACCGGCGATATCGATGCGTCGGCCAATTTCGACATCCTCGGTATTTTGCATCAGCAGGGAACGTATGGCGGAAGCCTCGACTACGGCGATCGCGTTGAGCAATCGGTGACCGTCGATCCGCCATGCCAATGCGACGGTGACGATGAGATTCCCGTCGGCGATATCGTCGATGCCGCGGCGGCCGATAATGACAATGACGCCATCGGACTCGACGAGGATTTATTCGCCAGTGGTGACGCACCGCGCAGAGTGGAGCTTCCCTGTGGGCGCTATTATTTCTCGGAAATGGAGATCAACAGCGAGGTCGTCATCGTCGCCGAGGGGCGAACGGCGATTTTCGTCGACGGAGATGTCTATATCGACGACCGGGCGAGCTTTACGCCGGGACCGACCGGAGAGCTCGATATATTCGTGGCCGGCGATTTTCACGCCAACGACGAAGTTGTCCTCGGCTCACCGAGTTATCCGGCGTCGACGCGGCTATACGTCGGCGGCGATGACGGATTGCTCATCGAGGACGCCGCCGATGTGGGCGGAAATATCTACGTCGTGCCCGGAACCATCGAGCTACAGGATGAACTCGATATCTTCGGCGCTATCTACGGCCAGAACGTATTATTTCAAGACAACGTAGCGATTCACTACGACCGGCAGGTCGCTCAAAGCGGCGAGTATTGTCCCGAGCCGGACGACGATAACGGCGACAATGGTGATAACGGCAACGGCGACGACAATGGTGATAATGGCAATGGCGAAAATGACGATCCCGGGCCCCAATGTTCACTGGCCGATGAATCCTGTACCGACGACGAGGATTGCTGCGCGCCGCTTATCTGCGACGATGAGACCGAGACCTGTTCGCTGATGCAATGTCTGCCCAGTGGTGACGATTGCAGTGCCAACGACGAGTGCTGCAGTGGGATATGTGCGATCAGCGGCGACGGTGAAGATGGCGAGTGCATCGAGTTATAAGCGGCCACAGCAGACTACCAGCGAGAGAGGGTGACAGCACCACATAGGTTGCATGGGGACGCAACCGCGATACACTTGCTGTGTAAGCGTTCAGTGGGGTGACGAAGTCATGCGCCAAAACGCCCTGAAAGGTTCGTGCTGGCAGCCCGAAATGAGGCCAAGCTGGCCGCGGCCCCCGGGGACTGAACGATTACCTCGTTTTATCAACACGTTCACCCCCTTTTTTGCGGCAAGTCTATTGGACCTGGAGATCGAAGCATGGGGGCCAGAGGCGTCACATTATTGTGTACAGGGGATATTCACCTCGGTCGCCATCCCAGCCGGGTTCCCACGGATGTCTCCGAGCTGACCGTAAGTCATATCTGGGAGAAAATCGTCGATCTCGCCATCGACCGGGATGTCGATCTCGTCGCTCTGACCGGCGATATAATCGACCGGGAAAATCGCTATTTCGAGGCGCTCGGGCCGCTGGAAAATGGGCTGCATCGGTTAGCCGCCCGGGGAATTTCGACCTTCGCCGTCGCCGGAAATCACGACTACGACGTATTGACCAGACTTGAGGACAGCGAGCATTTCCGACTCCTGGGCCGCGGTGGACGATGGGAGCGCGTCGTCTTTAAGCGCGACGATATACCGGTTTTGCAGATTCTGGGGTGGTCGTTTCCCAGCCGACACGTAGCAAAATCGCCGCTGTCGACATTAGAGCGAGATCTCGATCTCTTGGAGCATCGAGATATTCCGGCCGTGGGACTACTCCACGCCGATCTCGACTCGTCGCAGAGCCGATATGCGCCGGTTTCTACCAGTGAACTCGCGGCGTCGCCGGTGGCGATCTGGCTTTTGGGCCATATTCACCGGCCGATGTCTCGGTCGAGCGCCGATGGGGGATTGGTTCTGTATCCGGGCTCGCCGCAGCCCCTCGACCCCGGTGAGACCGGGGTGCATGGGCCGTGGATCGTCGAGGTCGGCGCCGAATCCAGAGTCGATGCCTATCAGGTTCCGCTGGCCACGGTGCGCTATCACGAACTCGACATCGATCTAAAAGATGTGGACGAAAAAGCTGAGTTTGATCGCGCCGTGCCCGCTCAGATTCGCGCCCATCTCGAGGAACTGGCCGGCGAATCCGATCATCTTCGGCGCGTGATTCATCGATTGCGTTATCGGGGTCGCACGGCGTTGCATCGAAAATTAGAGGAGTTTAGCGGGCCTCTCATCGAGGATCTGGGCATTTTATTCGAGGGGATATCGAGCGATGTCGACGGCGTGCAGGTGGCGACGGCACCAAAGCTCGATCTGGAGGAGCTGGCCGGCGAGACCGATCCACCGGCGGTACTGGCGAAGTTCTTGCTCGAGTTGCGCGAGGATCGGCTCTCAGAGGAGGGAAAGCTTTTCTTCGACAATCTGCGCGGGCGGCTCGACAAAATTCACGGCAGTGGCGCTTATGCGCCGCTGTTGTCCGACGAGGCGACCTCGACAACAGCGGACGACGAGTGGGTTCGCGATGAAGCGCTGGCGACCGGACTGTCGCTACTCGACGAGATGATCGCCGCCAAACAACAGGGAACGGCGTAATGGGCGACGGGGCGATAACTTTCGAGCGGCTCGCCGTACGCCGCGGCGCCGGGTTTGAAGCGCCCGGTATCGCCGTAGGTTCATTGTCGCCGCGGATCAATGTCATTCGCGGTCCCAACGCCTCTGGAAAGACCACATTGGCCCGGGCCATTCGCACTCTTTTGTGGCCGAAAGAGCCGGCTCTGGCCGACTCCGATCTGGCGGCGATATTGAGCGATGGCGAATCGAGCTGGCGGATCACATTCGTCGACGGGCGAGTGGCGCTGCAGCGCGACGGGGTCGATGCCGTCGATGGACCACAGGTGCCGGCGGCCGTCAAAAGCGATCGCTATTCGCTGTGTTTACGCGAGCTGTTGGAGGCCGACGGAGAGTCCTTCGCCGCTCATATCGCCCGCGAGTCAGCCGGCGGTTATGACGTGGACGCCGCCCGTGAGGCGCTCGGATTTGAGGAGCCCACGGGCCGTCGCGTGGGGATCACCGGTGAGGTCGAGCAGGCGCGCCGTGAATGGGTCGACGCCCGAGAGCGGCAGGTGAAACTCCATGAGGAGCGGCGCGATCTTCAGGCGCTTCAGCAAAAGCGCGAGGAGGCCGAAGACGCAGCGGACCGCGCCGAAGTCACGCAGCGGGCGATTCGGCTGCGGGAGGCCGCTGAGAAAAAGAGGCGGGCCGACGAGAAATTGGCGCAATTTTGCGATGCCCTGGCTGATGTGCGGGGAGATGAAGAAGAGCGGCTCGACGAACTGCGGGCTCAACTTCGCGAGGAGGAGGCCCGTGCAGCGGAGGCAGCGCGCACCGTGGAGCGCTGTGAGGAGGCACTCGCCGCAAGTCCCATGCCCGCCGGTGGACTCGACGACGAGCTTCTGCCGCGGGTTCGAAAATATGTCGAGCAACTGGAGTCTCTCAGCGGTCAAGAACGGGAGTTGCGGCGAAATCTCAGCGAGAAGCAACGTATCTGCGATGAGGCCCGTCGAGCCATCGGCGAAGAGGTTGTCGAAGGCGTTGAATTTGAGGAAATCGACGACGCCGCGATCCGCCGGTTAGAGGAGTTGGGGCGTGAACTCGACGGGACAAGGGGAGAAATTCGCGCCTACGAGGTGCTGCATGAGCTTTTGGCCGGTGACGAGATCGACGCAAATACAGACGATCTGCGCCGGGCCATCGATCTATTGAGAAATTGGCTGAAGAGTCCGGCACCGGAGGAGCATTCCGGCGGGCAGCGCGCCTCACGGCCGGTCGCTCCGGTGGCAGCAGTGGTGGTCGGCGCGCTGGTCCTCACGGGAGTGTCGGTGGCATTATTCGCGGTCGGCTATGTTGTGGCGTTGCTGCTCTTATTCGTCGTTGCAGCGCAGGCCTGGGCGGCGTTTCGGATTTATTTTTCAGGTGACGAAAAAGAGGCGGGCAATAAGAGCCCTGGCACAGACGATCGGCGCGCCGTTTATCGCCGTGACTTCGAGGGCCTCGATGTGGCGTCGCCGGCCAGTTGGGAGGTCGGCGATGTAGAGGCTCATCTGAAGGTGTTGGTCGATCGATGGATCGATGGGCGTCTGGATGCGGAGAAGGCCGGCCGGTGGAATAGCTACGCCGAAGATCACCGGCGGCGCGTGGAGCGGATCGACGAGGCGGCCGATGAGCTCCTTGACCTTGCCGAGTCGCTGGGGTTCGACGTCAACGCGCGAGCTCCGGAGGTATTCTGGGTGGTCTCCCATGCCCAGCGCTGGCGGAAGGCGGCGGCGGAGGTCGAGGCAGTCGAGGCCAGTCTTCGCGACACCGAGGAGCAGCAGCAGGACTTGCTCGCAGCGCTCAATGAGGCGTTGTCCTCGCTCAGCAGTGGTTACGGCGAGGTCGCAGATCTGGCGCAGGCCCAGGCCCGCGTCGAGGTCCTGGGCAAAAAGGCGCGGCAATTTGAGGCGCATGAAAATGAGCGCGAAACCGCCATTCGGGCTGAAGCCGAAGCCCGCCGACGGTGCGAAGCGGCAAAACGGCAGATTGCAGAACTCTTTGAACGCCTCGAGATCGATGACGGAGACGATGCCGAGCTCGCTCGTTTATGCGCTCAAAAAGACGACTATGACGAGGCACTTCGGGAGCAGAATCGAGTCGCCGCTCAGGTGGATACTCGCCGCAAAGATCTCGAGTCGCATCCGGCATTTTCCACAGATTTGCTCCACAAAAGCGCCGGCGAACTCAACTCGGAGCTCGTCGGTCTGCAGGAGTTGTCCGAAGGGCGCGATGAAATCGTAAAGAAAATTCAGGATATCAAGACCCGGATCGACGCGGCGAAGCGATCGTTTGAAATGGAGAAAAAGCGCGCCGAATATGAGTCGAAGCGCGCCGAGCTGAGCCGTCGCCGAGATGGCGACTATAGGAGCCTGATTGGCACCGCGCTTGCGGAGCACGTCCGGGAGAAGACCAGGGATCGAGGCCGGCCGGCTGTTTTTCATCGAGCCCGAGAATTATTCGGCGAGATCACCCGCGGGCGCTATCGCCTGGAGCTCGGCGAAACCCAGAATGGTTCTGAATTCTACGCCTTTGATACCAGGCGCGACGTCGGCATGAGCCTCGGACGATTATCGAGTGGGACGCGGGTGCAGTTATTGCTGGCGGTCCGCGTGGCCTTCGTCGAAAGCCAGGAGACGGGCCCCATGGTTCCGCTGGTCCTCGATGAGGCACTGGCCAATAGCGACGATGTGCGAGCGCGGGCGATCATCGACGCCGTGATTCGCCTCGCCGGCGAGGGCCGGCAGATCTTTTATTTTACGGCTCAGCAAGACGAGGTGGATAAATGGAAGGAGCTGCTCAATGATGCACAGGTAGACTCAAAGATCTTTGATTTGAGCCGTGTCGAAAATAAGCAGGAGTTCGACGAGGGCTACGGCGAAGAGGTCCGACCGCCGACGGTTCGGCGTCTTCCCGATCCGCAGGGAATGTCCCACGAGGAATACGGAGAGGCGCTGGGCGTCGACGGGGGAATAAGCCCATTCAAGCCCGTCGGCGGGGTACATTTGTGGTATCTGATCACCGAGCCCCACGCCTTATACAAAGTGCTCGGCGCCGGCATCGATCGCTGGGGACAGCTCAAAGAGTTGGAGCGTCGCGGCGGACTGGCTTCAACGGGATTAGATGAGGAGATATTTGCCCATGCTGAGGCTCTGGCCCAGGCGTTGGAAGCCCTCGCGCAGGCCCGGGCAGTGGGCCGCGGAAGGCCCGTTGAGCGGCGCGTCCTCGAGGCGTCGAGTTCGGTCTCGGAGACCTTTATCGACGAGGTCAGCGCATTATGTGACGAACTCGCAGGTGACGGCGCAAAATTGCTGGCGGCCCTGGAGGATGGCGAGGTGACGAATTTTCGACAAAAGAAAATCCGGGAGTTGCGCGATTATTTCATAGAACAGGGATATCTGGATCCGGAGGAGGTGCTGACGCCAGACGAGATCTGGCTGCGCGTCTTGTCCGCCGGGGCGAAATGGATTGAAAGAGAAGTGATCGACAAGGGCGATCTGCAGGCGTTGATGGCCCGGGCTACGGGAGAGATAGCTACTGCTTCAGACAGTGAAGTCGGAGTTTAACCACCGAATTCACAGATCTCGCCGACGGCGTCGAATTCGTCGCCGCAATGATCCAGGAAGTCGTCGAGCTCCGAGCAGCTCAAGTCGTTGGAGCATTCCTTTAGATCGAGCTCGGCATCGAAACATTCCAGCGAGTTGTCTTCCATGCTCTTGTAGGCTTTGTTGACGCAATTATTGGAGCAGGTCGCCCAATCTGGCTCGGCGCCATCGAAGCACTCGTCTTCGACGTCGCACTCTCCTTCACATGCCGTCACGACGCGCGGGTCGGGAACGGGAATCGGAGTCCCAGAGGTGCCGCCAGGAAAGCCGCAGGCGGAGCCAATGGCTTCGTATTCGTCCACGCAATGGGTGTCGTAGTCGCTATATTCTGAGCAACTCAGATCGGTGGAACAGTCCAGTGCGTCGATTTTCGCGTCGTAGCAACCGTCCCCCACGCCGAGCAGGATGGATTCGGCGCCGTCAGTACAAGTATCAACGCATTCGGCCTCGTCGGTTCCGTCTATCGATCCGCAGTCTACCTCCAGGGCGCAGGCTTCTTCACATTGGTCGCCGATCTCCTCGGAGCGGGCCTCCTGGGTGGCGCTATTTTCCTCCGAATTATTACCGGAGTTGCCGGTATTGGTGCCAGAGTTGCCGGTATTGGTGCCAGAGTTGCCGGTATTGGTACCGGAATTGCCAGTATTGGTACCGGAATTGCCAGTATTGGTGCCGGAATTGCCAGTATTGGTGCCTGAGTTTCCAGAATTGGTGCCGGAGTTACCGGAATTGGTGCCGGAGTTACCGGTATTGGAGCTGGAGTTACCGGCATTGGAGCCGGAGTTACCGGAATTGGTGCCGCTATTACTGTTACCGACATCGATATCCTGGCCGCCACACGAGGCCCACGCCAGAGCGAAAAATACGATTGTGACCACGGCAAAAATTCGTTGGTACATTGTTCTATCCTTTAGCCACACGCAATATCCACGGCGCCGAATTCTGCCTCGCAATAATGGTCAGCATAGGGCAAATCGTCGCAGCTTAGACGAGATTTACATATAGCAGCATCGAGTTCGCGATTAAAGCAATCAGGACTCGCGCTGGCTCGAAAATCACCCCATCCAGTGATGCAGGAGCCGACACAATTATTCATCAGCTCGGCCTCAATCAATCATCTTCACTGGTGGGTTGGGCCTCGAAGCCGGCCTCTTCGATGACGGCGATGAGATCCGGCGTATCGAGGAGCGTGTCGTCGTATTCGACGTCGGCCCGGCTCGCTCCAAAATCGACATCGGCGGAGGCGACCCCCTCCGTCTTGCCGAGCGCTTCTTCAATGCTGGCCGCGCAGGACACGCAGGTCATTCCCTCCAGATTGAGGGATACGGCACCGGTGGCCGCTGTAACTTCGGTGACTTCGTCAGACGATTCGACGGCTTCTGCCTCTTCCTCCGTCTCGCTGGTGTCGTCACAGGCAATGGCGAATAAGGCCGCGAATACGGCGGCAGTGATCAGTGCTGATATCTTCATTGGAACTCCGATTGGCAATCGCCATAATAGACGCTTCGAGGATTAAGTGTTCAGCCCCCGGGGCCCGCGGCCAGCCTGGCCGCAAATCGGGGTTTAAGCCCGAACCTAAAGGGGGCGAATTCAGTCGCTGGGGCCCGCGGCCAGCCTGGCCGCAAATCGGGGTTTAAGCCCGACCCTAAAGGGGGCGAATTGGCGTATGACTTCGTCACCAAACTCAACCTATACTTCGAGGATTATAACAGGGCCGTTCTCGTAGTATAATTCCCAGTCCGGTTTGATGTAGGCAAAGCAGTTATGAACAACATCGCGAATAACCTCGGAAGTACAGTATCACGAGGAGCGTTGATATTCATTTCGGTGCCATTGATTTTGGCCTGGTTGGTCGTCGGCGGTTGCGGAGATAATGGCGGCAGTCCCGAGGAGGAAGAGGTGCAGTCCTGGGAGTCCGAACTCTATTCGCCGACCCTGCTCACTCGGCTTGGAGAGACCTATTTTTTGGTTGATTGCTGGCATAATCGAATCCTGTACAACGATGAAATCGACGGGGATCTGCTCAACTGGGAGGTGCTCGACGGCGAGTTGGCCGGACCCCACTCGATCGACACGGATGGTCATTTCTATGTCGTCGACGATACGGGGCACCAGCAGGTGCGGGTATATATTCGCGACGGCGACGGATTCGCGCTGCTTCAGAGGATCGGTGATGTGGGCCATCGCCCCCATCGGGTGCATTACGACGAGGAGACGGAGTCGTTTTATGTCATCGGCTCGCGTTCTCAGACGATCAGTCGGCTCGTAGTCGCCGACGGGGGCGATATATTGGAGCTGAAATACACCAAAGACCTGCCCTTTTTGGAGGAGCGATATACTCGCTCGATGTCGATTATCGACGGCAAGATGTATTTTATCTCCGGCCCCGGCAGGATTCATAAAACCCGCCACCGCGACGACTCCTACGAGGTCGTCGAGACCTGGACGGTGCCTTCGGGTAAGCACCAGATGAACGATCTCTTCAAAATCGACGGGACCTATTTTCTGACCAATACCTTCAACTGGGCCGACGACGATATCGAGCCTCGAAATACGATCGTCCAATGCGACGATCTGGCCGATCTTGCCGAGGGGGATTGCATCGACCGACGCGACCAACTTGAGATCAAGGGAGCGCCCTATTATCTCAGCGAGATCGACGGACGAATCTACGTCCCCCAGGCCTTTCAATACTCGGGCATCGTCAGCTTTCGCCTCGATGAGGAGGGCGAGCTCTACGATATTCGCACCGAATACGACACCGGTCCTCCCAGCGATGCCAGCCTGGATGAGCGCTTTCGACTCTCGAAATAAGCTCCCAGCCTTATGGCATTAAAATCGAAATCGGGTGGTGAAGATCGGTCCGCCCACGTTCATTTCATAGTCCAGGTCGTCGGATTCGAAATCCATAAATAGGTGGCGGTAGCCCAGTTCGAAGTCGATGGAGTTAGTGGTGGCGCCGATGCTTGCGTAGAGCTGCCAGGTGATCTCAGAGCCGAATCCCAGGCCGCCCACATCGCCGAAATAGCTGACCAGGAAATGATCGGCGAAGGTATATCGGCCGTGAATGCCGAGGATCGGGTCGAGCCAGCCCGCCGACTCAGCGGCCATCAATTCGGTGTCATCTTCGTCGGCGCTCAACGTGGTGTTCAGATAGATATGTCGAAACCCGGCTCGCGGGCCCAGCTCGAGGTTGTCCAGGGGATTATAGGTCCAGTTGACCGTAAAGTCGGTCATAAATTTCTGCAGATCGAATTGAGATTGCCCGTTGACGTCGGCTTGCCGGGTCGACATGTCGAAATAAAGCAGGTCGACGCCGACACCGACGCGGCGATAGCCGGCTTCGACGGCGAGCCCGGTCACCAGGTCGATATTCTCCAGGTTATCTATCGCCGAGGAACTGACGTCGGCCATTTGCGAATTGGCGGAGACATCGCCGAAGATGCCGAAGCTACCGATGGAGGGGGCGATGCGAAAAAA
>SKQC01000144.1 GCA_007119175.1 Myxococcales bacterium
CGCCTGTACGGGCAGCCAATCGAGGCCGATGCCTCCTGGATTGCACGATCCGGCGCAGATTCCGCAGCCCACGCAGCGCTTTGGATCGAGCTTCGCCACCAGTTCGTAGCGGCGATTATCCTCGCGCGGGACCATGATGATGGCGTCATAAGGACAATCCCGAGCACATAAGGTACAGCCGTTACAGGCAGAGGTGCGGACCTCGGCAGTTTTTGGGGGCTCGCGAGACAAAAGCCAGGGAATGGCGATCACCAGTCCGACGCCAATCACCAGTAGTGACCACAACAACCCGGCACTCAAGCGATCAGTGAGCCATAGCGGCGCCAGATACCAGACGTCGATATTCATCGCCTCCGGAGTGGCCCCCAGATCGGCTGCCGGCCCGGCGGAGGCCGGAAAGGCCACGGAGAGCACGACCAGCGCCCCCACCGTCCAGATGCTCATCCACCGCGACGTCAGCACCTGTGGACGCTGCACTCGGGCGACGTGCAACCACACCCCGGCAGCCAGGGCCAGCGGCACCAACATGTGGGTAAAAAAGACGACGAAAAAGATCAGAGACGGCACCAATTCGTCGGCCAAAAAGGCCCGCGAGACCGGCTCGGCAAAGATGGGCACCAGATCCAATATCTGCGCTGAGCCGAGAGCGATGAGCTGGGCCGGTTCATCCCAGACCAGAAGATAGCCCGTCCACCCCACAAACCACAGAAGCCCTATCAGCGCGATACCGGTGACCCATGCCAGCCACCGGGCGCCCGTAAACCTCCCCGCGAAGAAAAGGCGCAGGCCGTGAATCATGGCGAATAAAATACAGACATCCGAGCTATAACGATGCAGTGAACGCATAAAGGCGCCGATCCAGATCGACTCCATGGCCATCACCGACTCATATGCCTGATGGACGCTCGGCCGATACCAGATAAGCAATAAAATGCCGCTGATGGCGCTGACTAAAAAGGCGGCAGTGGCGATGGCGCCGGTCTGAGCAAAGGGATTGTAGCGGGCCGGAATAATGGCCTCGACGGCCCGGTCGAGGCGAATCATCACGCCGTCCAGGCGCCGCAGCAATCCCCGCCCGCGGATGGGCGGCTCGCCGCGGGCATGCTCGATTCTACCCCGGATATTGTCGCTATCACTCCCCATCGAAAAATCACCCCTCGTCGAGCAGATGGTGGAGAGCCCGGGTCAGCCAATTCTCAGTCCGATCTCCCAGCCCAATCCGGTAGGCGATTTTGCCGTCGCGGTCGATGACGATAAATAGATTTGCGTGATCGATTTCACCGCGCTCCTCATCGGGAATGCGGGCCACGCTAAATTCGTCGAGGACGCGATTGACCTCATCTGGCTCGCCGTGCAGCAGCCGATATAGCGGCGCATCCACCCGATGGCGCTCGGCGAGCCCGGTCAGCTCCTGCGGCCCGTCTCGCTCCGGATCGAGAGTAATCCCGACGATGGCCAGATCGTCGTGGTCGTCGACCATCTCGTCGGTAATGCGGCGAAGCTGAGTCAAAATAATGGGGCACGACTCCCCACAGGTGGCATAGACGGCGGTGACGACCACCACCTTGCCGCGCAACTCCTCCAATGAGACGGCCTCACCGGTATGGTCGAGCAATTCGAATTGCGGAGGCTCGATGGCCGTGCGGATCCGCTCCGCCGGAAAGGGATATTCGCCGTCGATGGACTGGTCCGGCTCGCCGACGAAGACAAAGCTGATGCCGATAATACCGACGCCGATAAGTGCGATTCCACTTATCAGAGCCATCTCGCCGCCGACGGTGCGCCAGGCTTCGACCAGTTGGCGGCGCCAGATAAGGCCGATAAGGGCCACCAGCCCAAGCGGCTGGGAGAGCATCACCGTGACGTAGAACCAGTCCATCTGACCGGTGGCCGGGTCGTAATTAAAACACCAGGTGCGAAAATCACGGGCGAAGGCGCCGACGCCGGTCTCCGAGGTGGGGATCGCCAGCATGGCGATCAGCATCAGCTCGAAAAAAACCAGGGTGGCGATCGCCAGGGTGGCAAAGCGCCACCCCTCCATGGCGTCGCGGATCCAGTCGCTGATGGCGCTGAGAACAGACTGTTCAGGTTGCATCGTCATTACGAACTCCTATAGCAGCTTATTGCGCATAGCGGACCGAGCCTTCGGCGAGAAGATTTTGTGGCCAGATTTGTTCGTATGACGAGTAATAGCATCGCTATTTCGAGGAAATACGAGCAACCTCTGGGGCAAAATCAGCCGCCGAGGCGATGTGGAGCCTATGTGCAATCAGCGAACCCACCAGACATCGGCCAGGGCGCCCCAATTGGCGAAGTAGTACACGGCGAAGGCCAATAAGAAGACGACGACGATCACCATCGTCCCCCGCGTATCGTGTTTGTGGTCATGGTCGTGCTCAGCGTTGTCGTCGGCCGTGGCAACGGAGCCGTCGGTCTTCGACAAATCGGCGATTACCTCGGGAACGCCCCAGCACTTCATCGGCCGACCCTCGTTGGATTCGCCGAAAAATAGCGTCGCCACGGCGAGAACGACGAAGAGCAGGACACCACAGAATGCGAGAATGCCGCCAATGCCCACCATTCCCAAAAACATATGCGTCGTCGCGCCGTAGATGCCGGCGGCGTCGATATCCCAGGTTCGCCGGGCGACCCCTTCGGAGCCGGCAAAGGACATGCCGATCGACATCAAGACGATGCCCGAGGCGAAGAGATAGGGCTGAACTCGTGCCCAGCTTCGGCCCACATAATCCTTCTGAAAGATCAGGGGAATGACGTAATAAGTCAGCCCCATAAAGGCCAGGGTTGTCCCGCCGACGACGGTGGCGTGAAAGTGGCCCGGGATGCGCAGGGTGTTGTGAGCGATGATATTGATCTGCTGGGTGCCCAGGGTGACACCGGTGATTCCACCGATAAACCCGAAGATCACGAGCGACAAAAAGAAGGCCGAAAACCCGGGATTTTTCCAGGGGGCCTTTAAAAGCCAGTCGAAGAGTCCTCGGGTATAGCCCTTGAGGCGCATTCCGATTTCAACGGATGCCGGCACGGTAAATCCGTGAATCATCGACGCCAGCACCGCCAGATACATCGCATACGAGGTATTCCAGATCTTCCACTCCGCGCCCACGCCGGGATCGACGAGCAAGTGGTGGGCGGAGGCGAGGTTGATAAATAGGACGTACAGAACGAAAGCCGACCGGCAGACCGCCTCGTTGGGGGCCTTCGCCCCGGTGGTCATGGTGGCCAGAAAATACCACACAGCGACCATGGCGCAGACGTTGACCTGCTGTGACATATGGCCGAGGCCCCACCAGATAAGCCGGTACCAGCCGGGGTCTGGCTCCGGGGTCAGCCCCAGCGAATAGGTAAAGGTCGGCACCAGGGCCACGGCTCCGTGCAGCAAGGCGACGACGGCGATGATCGCCGCCGCCGTGGCCCCAAACGTCACCAGCGGCATACTCCCCTTATAGGTCTTGTCTCGGCGGGCGATATAAATGGTGCCGAAGAAATTTCCGACACCGACCAATGCGCCCACGGCAAATAAGATGATCCCCAGATAAAAGAGAGGATGGGCCACCAGCGGCAGATAGGAGGTCATCAATACGTCGGCTTCACCGGCGAAAATTATCCCGTTTGTCATCACGGCGCCGACGATCATCAGCGCAAACGATATCCACCCCAGCCCCTTTGAGAATAAGCGCGAGTTGAGCAGAGATGTGCTCACGAAGTACAGGATCGCCATCTCGATAAAGAGGATCCAGAATATCAGCATATTGAGGCCGTGGGCCGTCAAAATGCGATAAAACCACTCCGCGTCCAATAGGTGCACGGTCTGCCACCGGGTTAGCGCCAATAGGATGGCGGCGATACCTCCCACGAGGAGAAAGACCACGGCGCTGACAGCGTTCAATTTGATGAATCGCTGAGCGTCGAGACAGACGAATTTCTTCGTCGTCTCACATTGGCGATAATCACTCATATTGGTGTTCATGACTCTCCTCGCAGGTTAGAACTCGCCTGAGCAATCGGTGGATTTGAGCAACTCGTTATTTGACGATGAGTTTTCCAATCATGGCGTGGTGACCGATGCCGCAAAATTCGTTGCACACGATGGTATAGGTCCCGGATTTTGTGGGTGTGACGGTCAGGACGTGATCGTAGCCGGGCATGACGTGGAAATTCATATTCATCGGCTGCAGTGAAAAGCCGTGCTGAATATCCATCGACGACACGTGAAGGCGGTAGGTCTCGCCCTCGCGAAGCTGGAGCACCGGGTACCAGTCGTACATCCGGGCCACCAGATAGGCGTCGCCTCCCGGCGGGGGCTCGGCAACGGGCCTTCCCTCTTTGGTGCCCACCTTATTGGCATCCACGAATTGTTCGGTGCGCTCCAGAAAATCCTGGGGTTCGACGATATAGCTTTCGCCGGTGCTGTTTTGTTTTCCCTTAAAATGCCACAGCGGCATCATCAGACTCATGATCAGACACCAGACGATGGCCATCCCGAGCCAGACCCGTTCGTGGCCCGTCGGTGCCTGAAACCAATTTTTCGGTGGCGGTTCAATACTCATTTCTTGCTCCTTTGGGCTCGATATTGAGCGAGCATTAACGAGGCAATCAGGGAAGCTGCGCCGGTGGGACCATCATCAGCTCAATCCACCCCCAGACGGTGTAGGATAAGATGGGAATCACCAGTCCCAGGGCGAAGAGCAGCCAGACGTTGTCCATCAATTTTTGGATGGGGTGCTTCGGCTCTTCAGAAATCGTCTCCTCGGTGTCGTCGGATTGCGCTTTTGCGACTTTTTGCTCTTTTCGTTCGGCAACCGTTTCTTGACTCATCTGGTCCTCCAGAGTTGAGTTATTCGTTGTTTGCAAACCACGCTGAGCAAAATCAGAAACCCGGCCCCGCCGACGACGGCGGTCACCCCGCCGATGCCCATGGTGGCGAGCCCCACAAATGCTCCTGTCGAATCGATGATCTGGTCGGCGCCGTAGGCCTTGCGGTCGGCACCGAAAAAGCCGCTGACGGCAAACCCGGCCACAAAGATCAATTGGCCGGCCCCGAAGACCACCGGTTGGGCAGCCGACAGCCGGCGCCACCAGCGGTGTTCGGGAGCCCATCCACGCACGGCGATCAGCGCGAAACTAAGAGCCATCAAGGCGACGGTAATCGCCCCTAAAGAGGCGTGGTAATGGGCGGGAATCATGGTATCCGAGCCCCGGATCATTGCCCCAAGGCCGAAGCCGACGACGGTCAATGCAGCGCTGGTCACAAAGGCCCATCGTCCGGCACGCACGGCGCCTCGGGCGCGGAGAGCCGGCAAACACAAGAGCAGCGCCACCACGACGGGGCCGGCGATGCCAAATTGCATCAAGCGCGTAAATCCGCGGATATAGGTGCCATCCGTGGTTCCGGAGAGCGTTAAAAAGGGAGCGATGACCCAGGGAAGGATCAGTGCCGCACTGATCGCCAGCGACGCTCTCGGTCCCACCGGAGAGCGCTCCCGTCGATCACGGAGCAGATAAAACCAGGCACCGATCATGACCAGAACGCTCACCACCTGCAGCGTATGACCGACCCCCCAGAATAAAAGCTCGTAGTACAGGTCTCCCGCCAGATCTCGGGGGGTCTTCCACCAACTGAGCGCAAAGACGACGAAAGCGATCACCGCCACCGGCGCCGTGGCCCGCCAGGCAATTGCCGAGGCTGCCGGGATGCTGCGCTCAGCCGCCGGTGCAATCCGTGGTGGGCGGCACAACTCAAGGGCCACGCCGGCAAAAAAGGCGGCCAACCCGGCCAGAAATACCGGGTGATCGACAACGGGGATATAATTGACCAGCAGCGGCTCGGCACCGCGAATCGCTGAGGAGCCGACCATGGCGGCCACACCACCGGCGGCGAGCCCCAGTGAAGTCCGGCGACGCCACCTCTTTCCCGGCCCGTCGACCAGCGAGCGAAGCCCGGCGGCGTAGGCCATAAACCAGCCCCATAATGAGAGCACCACATGAACGACCAGTGCTCGCCGGAAAAACCTCGGATCGTCGATCCACTCCGAGAGCACTGGCGCCCGACCCACGACCAATGCCAGCGCCAGCGCACCGGCCATGACGAGAGTGACGACGGCCAGCGCCAACCAGCGCACAGCGCCGCTGTTGCCTTCCCCGTCCATTCTCGAAAGTTGGTTGCGCATCGTCTGAGGCCACGGCTCGAAGATCGTCGTGAAGGACTCGTTCCTCCACCGTGAACCCCACCATAAGCGCCTGCTAAATCGGGAAGATGATCTGAGTCATATTGATCTCATCAACAACCACCGGATGGCAGGCCACCGCGCCAGATATCCCCGTCCCCGTGGGAAAGGTGCTTCAGCGCGCCGTTTAGCGCTGAAGCGGAAGGGGCACCGGGGGGCCTCATAAGTCACATCGAAGGCGTCCCCCCAATTACCTCTGGTGGCGCTGGTGACCTCTGGTGGTTTTTGGGGATCTCTGGTGGCCTCGGTGATCTTCGGTGGTCGCTGGAAGATTAGGGGCTAGACCACCGGAATAGTCACCAGCGCCTCCACGGCGAATCCCAATGCGTAGGCAATCGCCGAAGCCCCGGCGCCGAGGGCCAGCGTTCCCAGGGCGGCGCCGACGGGATTGAGGTCAAAGATGCGCCCCCGCAGCCAACCGATAGTAGCGAAGACCAATCCCGCCAAGATGGCGCTCGACAGGTAGAGATGATCGGCGCCGAGGTCGGCAAACGCGTAGGGTAAAAGAGGGATGGAACCGGCGACGCAAAAGGCCAAAAATGTGGTCCACGCAGATCGTATGGGGCGGCGCGTCTCTGTGGTCAGCCCGTATTCCTCGCGCACCATGGTGTCGATCCACACGTCGTCGTCGGTGGTGATGACCTCGACGACATCCTCCAAAAGCTCTCCCTCAAAACCCTTGGCGGCGAAGATCTGTCGGATCTCCTCTCGCTCCCCCTCGGGGGCCTGGTCGATATGAAGCTCTTCTTCGCGGCGAATCTGGTCGAGGTATTCTCGCTCCGATTTTGTGGCCTGGAAATTACTGACCCCCATGCTGAATCCGTCGGCCACGACGTTGGCAATTCCCAACACCAGGGCTGCAGCCGCCGGAAGTCCAGCTCCGGCCACCCCGCTGATCACGGCGAAGGTCGTGACTGTGCCGTCAATGGCGCCCAGCACGGCGTCGCCTGTATAGTCCGGTCGGTGTGGGGCCGCCAGGCGGCGGTGCACCGCCTCTGGAGTATGCTCATGACTCAACGGGGGGCAATCCGGTGGCGCACTTTCGTCGCTCATTTGTTCCTCGGGGGCTGGTCCACTAGTAACGCTCTCGAGGATAGACTCTGTGCGCTCCTGCTCAACCCACGACGTCCGCCACAGCCCGGGCAAACTCGCCGGGAAAATCGGTCTTCGTCTCCCGGGACACGATAAAGGGATTCATCAAGCATAGCCGAATCACGATCAGTTCTCGGTCATCTCGCTGCCCATCCCAGGACTCCACAAGGGGCTGAAGCATCGCCTCGTACTCCGAGAAGCGCAGCGCCGTTTTCGAGACATAAAACTCGGCATCGGTGGCCGGGGAAAATGCCTCATAGATCTCCTGAGTTCGCCGGTTCACAGCGCTCAAGCTCTCTCCGTCGTGGGCGACGTAGAATGCTAATATATTCGACGATGGAGGGATCACACGCACCGGTACGTCGACGCTCTGAAGAGCCTGTTGAACCCGTCGGCGAGCGACCAATGTTCGTCGCAAAATCCGGCCATAACCGTCGGCATCGAGCCCGATGGTTCGCGCCGTCAACCAGGTAGCTACGGCGCCGGCCGCCGATCGTGATCCCTCGATCGTCTGCGGTCCTCGATCGCTGTCGGGATCAAAGGCCACATAAGGAGCATCTACACTATTGGAAAAATACTCGCGCTCGTCGGCCGCAAGAAAAGCCCCCGATGAATAGGGAACATATCCCAATTTGTGCGGGTCCAGAGTCACCGAATTTGCGCGATGGATAGCGCCCACGGCATCACAGACGCCGTCCTCCATTATGCAACCGGGGCTTTCACCACAGATATTGGCTGCAAAAAAACCGCCGTATGCGGCGTCGACGTGGTGATAAATATGGATATTTTGCTCCACGGCATACCGATCGAGCAAATCCTGTACTCCTGCCACCGGGTCGAAGGCCCCCAATTCGGTGGTCCCCGCCACGGATACGACCATTAATACCGGGCGCCCCTTGCGGCGAGCTTCCTCAATCCGCTCACCCAGGTGCTCTATGGACATCACGCCGCGATGATCGAGGTCGACCGACCAGAACGCCTCACGCCCCAGGCCCAGCAATTCCACTCCCTTTACCCACGAATAATGTTTGTGGTCCGGGACCAATACCACGGGCCCGCGGTAGGGTTCTGCGAACACCGAATTCAAGCGGGCGGCCACCTCAAAGGGATTGTGGCTTAGAAGTTCGAATTGCGAGCTATCACGGTCGCCGTCGAGTTCGTCGCACAGCTCATCATAGCTCTGCCAGCCCATATGAGCCGCCTCAAAGAGTGACCCGCCCCACCCTTTCGCACTCTTTGCCTCTGCGCCGAGTGCGATGAAGCGATCGAGACGGTGTCGAGCGCGGGTCATGGCCTCGAAATTGGCCACTGTGCCACCACTGGTAAAATGCCCTCGGGCGCAGCCGTCGGCAAACCCCAGCATCTGCACAAGCTCCCCCACAGCCTCCTCCTCGAGCTGCACGCCGACGCGCGATGACTCACCGCTGACATTATTGGGGTTGTGCAACAACGTCACCACATGCCCGACCATCGCCGGCATTGAGGTCTCGGAGAACATATGGCCGATATAGCGCGGCGAAAATTTTGGCACCTCGCGCTCAAAACGCTGCAAGAGCTCATGGACAAGACTCCGAAATACGCGCCGTTTTTCGACAAATTGCGGCATCGCCCGATCCGCCACAGAAATTGCCCTGCCGTCGTCGGCGTGAATTCGGCGCCGCCACTCCAGATAGGTCTCGACGATATGCTCGAAGACAGCGCGAAACCAGTCGGCGTTCTCCGCCTGTGGTCCCAGAAAAAAGCTCTTGACCGCCACGTCGTCGGGATCGCAACCCCGCTCGTCATCGCGACGAACCGGGCCGTCGGGATCTGTATTCACTGCCATCGTTGCTCCTCGCTGAATGCCAATACTGAGTTATTGCGCTCCCAGATAGGCAATGATCGCCTCGGTCTGTTCCGGGGTCAGATTGGTGGGTGTCATCGGCGCTGCAAACTCACTGGCCACCTCTTTGGCTGCCGGATCGCGGTCGGTCATCTCCTCGGGATGCATGATCATTCGCGCCAACCAGGGAGCAGTGCGCCGCTCGGTGACGTCACCCAGGGCCGGTCCGGCGCTGGCACGGTCCATCTGGTGGCAGGCCACGCACCCCTGGCTTTGAAATAGCCCCTCGCCCTCCTCAACTAGAGCCGGATCATCTGGCACCTCCTCGATTCCCCCGTGATCAATATCGGATGGGCCGTCCTCACTTACCTCGGCGGCCGCCTGCTGGGCCTGGGCGCCATCGCCATTGGTCTCGGGCGCCTCACAGGCTGCCACGGCGAAGACAAAGGCCACGAGTACTCCTACTGTCTGCGTCATGCGATTCATATCGACTCCTTTCGTTCAAAAATTTGGCTCTTTCGGCGCTATTCGCACAGCAGTTGTGCAACGTCCATGCCGAAGAGTACGCATTGTGAATGGAGACGACATGATGGAGATCATAAGCTCAGAATCTGCGCACGCGTTGCGCGGCGAAGCGCTCAGACGCAAATTTCGCGGCAAAAATGCGCTCCCCGGCTGATATCTGACTTGCCGCGACCTCGCTCGGAGAGCAAAATGCGCAGTCCCGCTCGCGTATTCGCCCTGTGCCAGCACGGATGAGGTTTGCAACGAGCTGATTGGAGAGATCATGAAAGAATCACGTTCCATCACATCGATCTGCACACCAATGCTGCTCGTTATCATCGCTGGCGCCCCCGGCTGCGAATCTGCTGAAGAGTGGGATGCCGCTCAGCTAACTGCCGAGTCGGCTCAAGGCGACGCGTGCACCGATGAAATCGGCCGCGCCGTCGATACTATTTTGTCGGCCGACGATCTCATCGACGTCGAGATGCCCGACCTCGTACTCGACGAATTCATCGACACCGGCACAGCCGAGCAATTCGTCAACCTCTACGGCGGCGACGAAGTCCGGCACTGGACGCTGGCCCACTTCGAAGACGAAAAGTGCTTCGTCTACAATCACGCCACCGCCAACGTCGACACGATGACCGGTGATCGGGATTTACAAACACGTCCGATTCGCTCTGGCCGCAACCAATCCGCTAGAGTGAAGCTCGATGAGTGCCGATGCACTACACCGCCTCCAGAGTAAATTTCGGACCTATGATGCTAAATCTTGTCTGGTGGCGACGCCCTGTGAATAATGCAGGCTAAGAGTTGGACTCGCGATAAGCGGGCGCTACTCGACATTCGAACTTTTTGGAAATGCTAAATTAATGGAATTTCATGCACTATCGCACCACCTGGTTAATCGCCGTCACAGTCATCGCCCTTGTCTCAGCGGGATGTGTCGGCGGCGCCCCGGACCCCGGAAATAACGATTCTCCGGACGTCGACACACCGGCAGACGTCGGAGTCGATGCCGATGTGGCAATCGATCCCGATGCCGATGCCGATGTGGTCGCCGACCCC
>SKQC01000188.1 GCA_007119175.1 Myxococcales bacterium
GCACAAGCATCGCCTCACTTCGACGACTTCGCAGCCCAAGACTATTTGGTCGCTTCGCTCCCGGCACCTCGTCGCCCAGTCCTCGCCGAATACGGCTCAGGACTTCCGCCGAGCACCACTAATAGTCGCCGAAGAATTCGGTGAGCGAACAATCGAGGGCCCGGGCCAATTTATAAAGACTGGAGACGGAGGCGCTCGATTCGGCCCGTTCAATCTGAGATAGCAGGCTGACCGACAACCCCGTGCGGCGGGCCATCTGCTTGAGCGTCAAGCTGCGCTCTTTGCGAGCGGTGCGAATATTTTGACCGATGGTCAGCAATAATTGCTCTTCCGGATCGGTGAGCAATCCCTTTTCGCGCAGAATATCTTCCAGGGTGGAGTTGAATTCGTCGACGTCGAAGGGCTTTTTAATATAGTCGGAGACGTCGTATTTCATCGAGGTCACGGCCGTGTCCACCGAGGGAAAACCGGTGAAAATGATGATGGCGATATCGCTGTCGAAGCTGCGAATTTCCTCCAGCACTTCCATGCCGTTGAGTTCGGGCATCATGATGTCGAGGACGACGACGTGGAATTCTTCGTCGCGAAGTTGATCGAGGGCCTTGCTGGGACTGGTTTCTGTGACCACATCATAGCCGCTCTGAGAGAGCAGCAGATTCATGTACTCACAGATATCCTTGTCGTCATCGATGATCAGGATTTTAATGGTGCGCAAAATGCCCTCCTCAAAGGAGCGCCTGGGAGAGATGTGGTGACTGCGAATTTGGCTGGAATCGTAGTTGATCAGCCTGCGGGGCTGCCCCTTTGAAGGTCATCAGTGGGACGGGGAAGCCCAAAAACCGCGCTGTTTCTACTCGTGCGCGGACACAATGTGATTTAACGGGGAAGGATAATCAAAATAAATGGCGACACGGTCACCATGAATTAGTAGTGCGATTAAATTAGTTCGCTCAAATTGTGGGCAGTGTATCCACGGAGGCCGATCGACGCAAGGCAATCGAAGCCGGGTTGGTGTGGGCCGGTCGCAGTGTTATAGATTGCTGAATTCTCCCCCCAGGATAGCTACCCACAAATCTAGAAGGAGAAATGACGATGGTCGCCGAGATGGACCCGATTGAAATTAGCCAAAAGCTCAGTGATGAGCTGCGAGGTGCCGAATTCGATGCTCCCATCAGTCATGTCTACGATCCTCTGCAATACGCCTGGAAACCCTACGAGGCGTATCTGTCGAAATACGGGATGTCCCGTCCTCGTCAGGTACTGCTGGTGGGAATGAACCCCGGGCCGTGGGGGATGGGGCAGGTTGGTGTGCCCTTCGGAGCGATATCAATGGTTCGCGACTGGATGGGAATCGAGGCCTCCGTCGGAGAGCCCGACGAGCTTCATCCCAAACGACCTGTCCACGGCTTCGATTGTGATCGCGAGGAAGTCAGCGGTACTCGATTGTGGGGCTGGGCCCGCGACCGATATGGGGAGCCGGACGCGTTTTTTGAGCGATTCTTCGTCCACAACTATTGTCCGCTGCTGGTTTTGGACGAAGACGGAAAAAACCGGACGCCTCCAAAACTCAGAAAGGCCGAGCGCGCTCAGGTATTGCCGCCCTGTGACCGCGGGTTGCGGCGATTGGTCGACTATCTAGAACCTCAATTCGTCGTGGGAGTCGGAAATTATGCGGAGCGACGGGTGCGGGCAGCCCTGAAGGATAGCTCGGCCGACGTGGTCATCGGTCGCGTATTACATCCGAGTCCGGCCAGTCCCAAGGCCAATAGAGGCTGGGCGCCGCAGGCTGAGGCTGAGCTCCAAGAGCTGGGCGTCGAGCTGTGACATTGACCTTCTCGGCTCGGTGGTCATGATGGGACCCCCTTGTTAGCTGGTGGAGATCCGGCACGGGCGACACAGCGCTTGGCTGCGAACTCGGGATGCCCGGAGAATTTTTTAATTACAGGAGTATTGAAATGGCGAAGATCGACATCAAAGACACCGTCGCTCACGATCGTGAGACGGTCTACAAGACCTTTCGCGACGAGCTTACGGAGCTGATTCCTCATCTTCCGGACGTCAAGAATATCGAGGTTCAAAAGCGCGAAGAGGTCGATGAGAACACCACCCGAGTGGTCAATCTATGGACCGCCGAAGCCGAGGAAATCCCACGGGTCGCCCGGCCGTTTATCAAACCGGAGATGTTGGTGTGGACTGACGTGGCGAATTGGCATGACGATACCTGGGCCTGCGACTGGGTGATCGAAGTGGGGTTTTTGAGTGAGGCCGTCACCTGTAAGGGGAGCACGAAATACCTCGAGAAAGGCGCCGATAAAACGGAGGTCGTTATTACGGGCCAGCTCGACGTCAATGCCAAAGAAATTCCCGGCGTTCCCCGCCTGGGAGCCGGTAAGATAGGCAGCGTTATCGAGAGTTTTGTGGTTCGGTTAATTACGCCCAATTTGACCAATATCAACCGCGGCCTGGAGCGGTATTTAGCCTGATATTGGACGTTCCCTCTGGTGAGAATTGAGGGCTGTCAGGTCGAGACGGGAGCGTCGGCGTCGGACTCCAGGATCGCACGATATCCGGAGAAGACATCGGGGTAGACCAGCTCGAGATCCAACTCGCGGCGCAGCCGCTCGTTGAGGACGCGGATCTGCTTTTTCCACCGCGCTACGGCATTGGCGCTTTTGCGTCGGCGGGCAAATTCGTCGAGGCTCTCCACAATCGGAGTCTCAAGTCCGGCCTCGTCGCAGATAAATTCCACCAGATCTCGCACGTGCTGGGGATGGCCATCGGTGATATTGAAGACGCGATGTGAGTCGGGGCCGCGCTCGATGATCGCCAAAAGAGCGCGGGCGATGTCGTGGACGTGGACCCGGTTGGTGATCTTTTTTCCACCGTCCACCAGAGTATAACGCCCCTGTTTGATGGCATCGATCAGGGTGCGTCCCGGTCCATAGATACCGACGAGGCGGGCAATGGTGATCGGGAAATCGGTCTCTGCCTCCATCAGATAAGACTCGATATCGTAGCGCATCTTGCCGTAATCCGAACTGGGATGACATTTTGTTGATTCGTCAACCCAGTCCCCGCCGTGATCGCCGTAGACCGAGGTGGACGACAGGTAGATAACCCGCTTTACTGCTGCCTGCCGGCACTCCGTGAGCACATCGGCCATGGGGGTGATATGGCGCGGTAGATCGCCGCCGTCGGCCCCCTCATAGGAGCGAAAGAGGGTGGGGATGGAGTAAACCACGGAGGTTTTCGGCCCCAGATGGGCGATCCACGGGGCGGGATCGTCGCCCACGCTCCATTCAATGGGTGTGGCACCGTGGGAGCGTAAAAACTCCCGGGTATCCTCATCGCGGGTCGTCCCCACCACCGTATAACCGGCATTGACAGCCAGCCGGGTAAGCTCTTGGCCGGTATAGCCAGAGCCCAAGATTAGTAATTTGTCCTTATTCACACCTGCCCTCGGAAGCAAAGTTTCGCGAAGTCCAGAACCACTTGTCAGGCGCTGGCCACCGTGCTACCTGTCATAGCTGGTTTGCGGGCGTATAACTCAGTGGGAGAGTGCTTCCCTCACACGGAAGAAGTCCCTGGTTCAAGTCCAGGTACGCCCATTTTATCAACGGATAATGAGGCGGCGCCATCGTGGTGTCGCCTCATTTTATTAACCCATGCATGAAATCTGAGACGAGTTCTCATCTGTCCCGGATGTCGATTTCGGCGTCGATCGTCCTCGATGATGCCTCCGGCATCGTCTGCGGGAATCTCCTTGAACTCGGCATCCGGTTCGGCGCGAGCTCTTCACCTCAAAATTCACGCCCGGGTTTTTATTTCCCCCGAAAATATAATGGCGAAGGGGATTGAGTCAGATCGGCCAGGGTATATCTGCTGTCTGCGAGCGGCATTAATCGCACGCCGGGCAGCCGTTTGTTGTGTCCGATATAAACGGAATTCCCAAAATGAGTAATCCATGAATTTCGGATCGTAACTTAATGTGGGAAACACTGACAAGGCTAATTTTAATAAGAGGTGTCGATCGTCGTCGACAAAGGGGCTTTACAGCGGAGGAGCGATTTTATCGAATACGGCGGCGCATCCTCTGGTTGTCTGCGATGGTGAGACTGGTGCGCCGCCTGTGTGTGGGGGGGCGAGATTGGGTTATGGACACTGATTTCGCCTCGTTACGACGGGATATGAAAAATCCACGATAAGGAGTCGTCTTGAAAGCTGCTAGCGTCTACCGAGTAAGCTGCGCATTGATGATCCTGACCTTGTTGTGTGTTGTGGCGACCGGTTGCGCGTCGTCAGGCGCCGAAGTGGTCGATGGAGCCGATGAGGAGTTATTGGAACAGATGACCCGGTTTGAGGTCGAGGAACGAGAGATCCAATTTTCAGCGGCCGACACCGAGGTACATGCCACGCTGACGACCCCCCGCGGTGAGACCGGGGTGCCCGCCGTGGTATTGGTGGCCGGCAGCGGTCCCACGGATCGAGACTGGAACAACCCTCTGCTGCCCGGTGACAACGGAACGGCCATCGAATTATCGGATCGCCTCGCACAGGCGGGTATCGCCGTGTTGCGCTATGACAAGCGCGGGACCGGTCATACCCAGCTACCCGGTCCCATCGCCTGGGATGATTACCTCGCCGAGGTGCAGATGGCGGTGGAGACGGTGGCCGCCGAAGAGGCGGTGGACGAGGAGCGGATTATTCTCGCCGGACATAGCGAGGGTGGAGCTCACGCGCTGCGGGCGGTCAGCGAGGGATTGGCCGAGGTCGACGGGTTGATATTGCTGGCCACCGCCGGTCGGCCCATGCGCGATCTGGTCCTGTCGCAGGTGAACGAGCAATTGGAAGGGGCGGGGTTAAACGATGAGGCAGTGACTGCCGAATTGGCCTCGCTGCGCCGGGCGATGGACGCCATCTCACGGCGCGAGCAGGTGGAGGCGGAGCACGTCAGCGATATCCCCGGCCTGGTGGCGCTGGTAGAGACCCTGCAGACAGAGGACGCCGCCGAGTTTGCGGCCGCACTTTTGCCCTGGGATCCGGCGGCGGTATTCAATGATATCGACGCACCGGTGCTGATCTTAAGTGGCCTCAAAGATACTCAGGTCGACCCCCGAGAAGACGCCTCACGCCTATTCGAGGCCGCTCAGCAGAGCAACGAGAATGCGGAGATGGTGTTGATCGAGGATGCCGACCACGTCTTAAAGCATCAGGTGGCATCGAAAGAAGAGTTGGGAGCTCAGCACTCGCTGGTCTACAACGATCCGACCCGAAATCTCGATCGGGCCGTATTGACCGCATTGGTGCGGTGGATCCACGAATTATGAGCGCCGACGGGGCCGCCGTCAGGTATCGATCAATTCCACGAGTTGGACCCGGGAGTTGATATCCAGGCGGCGGTAGATGTGTTTGAGATGGGTTTTGACCGTATGGGGGCTACGGTGGAGCATGCGGGCCATCTCTTCGACGGTGGCTCCAGTGGTAGCCAGACGGGCCACCTCTTTTTGAGAGGGGGTGAGCACGGCTTCCGGTTCGATACGCGGATAACGAGCCGGCATAAGGCGCATCAGGTAGGCCCGGTGAGTATTCAATCCATGAAGGGGTGTAATGGTGATACGCATGCCGGCGAAAAAATAAGGGCCGGACTCGGTGTCGCGAGGATTGTCGGTGATGAGCTCCAGCAGATCGGCGCGTCGTTGGTCGTCGAGCCAGTCTTTGAGTCCCGCGCTGGCGTGAGAGGTCGTCCCGTCATGGGTAAAGAGGATAAAGCCCGCCTGGTCGCGACGCGATTGTTGTTCACATTGATGGGCGTCGACCAGCAGTGGACGAATGGCCTCGATTTGGCCGTTTAACTGGTCGCATTCCGTCGGGGAGAACGGCTCCTGAGAGCGGACTCGCCAGGCGCCGATCCAGCCTACGAAGCGCGCTCCATGGTAGACCAGCAATCCGATCCAGTCGCTGAGACCAAAACGAGGGGCCCAGGGAAGCACCTCGGCGCTCAAATCGTCGATGCCGCGCAGCTCCAATCGGTGGTGCAGGGTCAAGAATTGATCGCGATCCTCGGGCAGTGGACCGCGGATGACGGACTCCAACAGGGGAGGCACCGTCTCGTCGCGCATTGATTGAAGATTGGTCTCAATCGATGTTTCGCCGATCGATTCGCTGGCGCCGAGGTAGACATTGCCGTCGACTTCACGGGCATTAAAGAAGATGGCCGCTTCTGCATTGATCTCCCTATCGACGATAAGGAGGGCCTCGTGGCGAAGCTGGCGAGCTTCGTCGAGTGCTCCAATCGCGTCAGAGGTGGATGTACTCCCGGGATCCATCGGAACTCTTTATGTTGGCCGAATAAGCCGCGATGAGCTGAATGCGGGTTCCCCCGCAGGCGAATCCGTTACAGTGGACGTATTGTAGGAGAGATGATCTGGCTTGGCTCTACCACGATCGGGGGATAATTGTGTCAAATGGGGTAGAAATTTGGACCTGAAGCAGTCATTTACGATTTTGCCGGGCGTCGCGACCGAGCCGAGGCGATCAGAAAATTGGGGGGCGATAAGGATCCAATGCGGTGGTGCTTAGATTTGCGTGGTAGGCGGCGCGTTGTGGTTATTCGGAGCTGGATTCGATGCCCGGAGGGGGCTTTGTGAGCACTGCCAGTGGTGAGATGGTCGACCGGATTCGGGAGCCCCGCGGGCAGAAGGAGCTGTTTTCGGTCGATGTCGATGAACAAGAACAAAGGCCTCTGTCTCCGTGGAAGCGCATCGCGGCGATGGCTCTCGTCGGTTTGTTGGGATTGGCGGCCAGTCTCGTTGGCTGGCATTGGCTGGAGCTACGGGAGCAGGACTATCTGGAGGTGCAATTACAGCACGATGCCGAGCAGCATATCAGTATTCTGGAGCGTCAGCTCGACGAGCGGCACGATGCTGTGGAGGCGCTGGTCGCATTCTACCAGGGCTCCGAAGAGCTCGATTGGCCGGAGTTTCAACTCTTTGTCGGCAGTTATCTCGAACAACAGGTCCAGGTCACGGCGCTGATGTGGATTCCGCGCGTGGAGGGCGAATACCGCGCCGAACATGAGGCGCAGGGCCGGCAGTTGTGGCAGCAGGACTACGAGATTGTCAGCCGTGACGCCGATCGAGAGCTGGTGGCCCGGGCACCGCAGCCGGTTTATTTTCCGGTGTTCTACTCCATTCCCCCGACCGAGATTTTCCCGCCCGGTTTTGACTGGCTGTCCCTCGAAGACATCGCACCGGAGCTGCAGCGGGCAATGCGAGAACAGGTGGTAGTCAAGACCGGTCCGCTCAATGAGGTTGATACCTCGCCGGTATACGGTGTGTTTGGAGCGGTCGTCGACGCCAATAACGAAGAATTAACGGGGTTTATGGCCGCCATCTTTCATCTGCAGCAGTTGGTCGATGAGGTTCGTCGACGCCAGCCGCCGGTGGCTCTCGAATTTCGAATTGTCGACGACACCGATCCCGTCCAACCGGTGGAATTATATCGCTGGAGCGGTGCTCTCGGCGCCCTTCCCTCGGTGGCCCTGGTGCGCGGATTGGGCGGGAATGCAGAGCGGACATATGAGCGGCAATTAGAGCGCCCTGATCTGCGGGTTGAGGCGAGCACCACCGAGGATTACGTCGCCCACCACCGCAGCTTGACGCCGACGATCTTCCTTGTCAGCGGCCTGAGCCTGACGGTGATTCTGGTCTTATTGCTGCATATGATGTTCGCGCGAACCGGACGGATCGAAAAGACGGTCGCCGAGCGTACAGCGGGATTGAGACAGCATAAAGAGCGCCTTCAGCAGGTCGCCGTAGAGATGGCTCGGGCCCGCCATCAGGCGGTGGAGGCCAATAAGGCCAAGAGCACGTTCTTGGCCAATATGAGCCATGAGATCCGCACGCCAATGAACGGCATCATCGGCATGGCCGAGCTGTTGGAGAAAACGGGGTTGGACAGCCGACAGCGCGAGCATCTGACCCTCCTCAAGCGCTCGGCAAACGGATTGCTGGCGCTGCTCAATGACATTCTCGATTTCTCGAAGATCGAAGCCGGGGAGCTGGTGCTCGATGAGCGGGTATTTTCGCCGGGCGATACGATCGGTGAGGTCTTGCAGATGATGAGGCCCAGGGTCCGCGAAAAAGAGGTCGACCTGCTGTATACAATTCCCCGTGAGGTGCCCTATCTGGTGGAGGGAGATCCCGACCGGCTGCGCCAGGTCCTAATCAATATGGTGGGAAATGCCATCAAATTCACCGACCAGGGGGAAGTGGTGGTCTCCGCAGAGGTCAAAGAGATGACCGACGACGAGGTGGAGCTCCATTTTGCGGTCTCCGATACGGGAGTGGGCGTCCCTCCGGCAGAGCAGGAGCGAATATTCGAGGCATTTCAGCAGGCCGGTCGCCTGACGCGGCGAATCTCTGAGGGCACCGGACTTGGGTTGTCCATTGCCGCCGAGTTGGTGCGCCTGATGGACGGTGACATCTGGCTGGACAGCGAATTGGGCAAGGGAAGCACCTTTCATTTTACGGCTCGGTTTCGCCGCACCGAATTGGAGCAAGCTCGCGTGCCGCAGTCCTTCGAGGGGCTCCGAGTCGTCGTGGTAGAGGACAATCGGGTTGACGAAAATCTGCTGATCGAACTTCTTCTGGACTGGGGCGTCGAGCCGGTGGCCATTGAAAAACCGGAGTTGGTGGCTTCGGAAATCGAGGAGGCGAGGCAACGTGGAGAGCCGTTCCAATTGCTGATTGTGGATGCTGATGTGCGGCTGCGAGACGATGAGTTGTTGGTGGAAACACTGTTCACCGAGCCGCGCAGCTCGCTGTCGTTGCCGATTCTGGTGCTCGCCACCACGGCAGAAACCGGAGAGCTAGAGGCGATGCTCGAAGATCGGGGCGTTCTGATATCGAAGCCCATTAAGCCCACCGACCTCTTTGAGGCCATGGTTCTTGTCGTCGAGCCCGACAAAGGGCCGGGGGCAGCCGAGGAAACTCCGGACGAAGTCGACGAGGAGCCGCGAGCCCATATTCTTCTCGTCGAGGATAGTCCGGTCAATCAGAAGGTCACGGTGGGACTGCTGGAAAAAGAGGGCCATCGGGTTACCGTAGCCGATGACGGGCAAGAAGGAGTCGAGGAATATCGCCGCGCTCCGGAGAGCTTCGACCTGGTGTTGATGGATATCCAGATGCCGCGGATGGACGGATTCGAGGCCACCGCCGAGTTTCGAAAAATCGAGGAGACCATCGATCGCAAGGTGCCGATCATTGCACTGACGGCTCACGCCATGAAAGGAGACCGAGAGCGAATGCTGCGCGAGGGAATGGACGATTATATGGCAAAGCCGATCCAGGCAAACGACCTGTACCGGCTGGTGGAAAAATGGCACGCCCCGAGGAACGAAAAACAAGCCGAAACCGAAAGAGAGGACGACGATATGGAACGACATCGAGAACAACCGCGCCGGGAGGTCTACGACCGGGACACCGCCTTACAACGGGTGGGAGGCGATGAGGAGCTATTGGGCGAGTTGGTCACCAGCTTTCGCGAGGAGTGGGGACAGTGGATGACGGACCTAAAAAAAGCATGGAAGGCCGAAAATGCCGGGGAGGTCGAGCGGCTGGGCCACACTATTAAGGGAGCGGCCGACACAATTGGCGCCCCGGTAGTGACGGACTGTGCGCGCCTTGTCGAGAATCTGGGGCGACAGGAGCGCCTCGACGACGCTCGGGCGGTCATTGACGAGCTTCAGCAGGCGTTGGACACACTCGATGGAGTCTTAAAATCTGAATCGGTCTGATCGTCTGGGTGACCATGGCGATCTACAGCCCTTCGACTTTTGTTACAGAATAGTGACAATGGTGGCGACAGGCGCTAAACCTCGCGGGAACAAATAAACTGTGAGTCGACTATCATAGTCGAGAGGCTCCGAGGGTTTCCGAAGTGTGTGCCGGTTAATTTGCCGTCGATGCCACATCGCAGTGAGATGATTTGCCGGTTCAGGAAATTGTAGTGACGAGATTCGCCAAAAAATTAAAGGGTTGTGGTGAGTGAAATACCTCGAATCAACCCCGGGGCGATCAGAGAGTGGATTCGAGGCCTGCCGGGAGTGCCCGGGCACGTGGTGCGCTTTGGATTACAGGCCGTACTCCGGTTTTTTGGCCGAAATAACGGACTGATTCTGGCGGGAGCGGTGGCCTATAATACCCTGTTGTCGCTGGTGCCGTTATTTGCTGTGATTTTGCTGTTTTTCTCGGTCTTCAAAGACAAAGAAAAGCTACTGGAGACGATCCACGCCGAACTCGCCCTGGTCGCTCCCGGCCAGTCCGAGGCCATCGGCGCCGTGCTCACTGATTTTGTCGATCAGATGGAGTTGATCGGGATCATCGGACTGGCGGTTTTATTATTTTTCAGCAGCATCGCGTTTCGAATCCTGGAAAACGCGATGACCGAGATCTTTGATATGCCGGCGGAGAAGGAAAAACGGGCCTTCTGGGTCTCCGCTCTGATTCCCTACCTATTTATCTGTCTGATGGGGGTGGGGATTGTAGTGGTGACGGCGGGCACGTCGATATTGGACGCATTTCCGCGGGAAGTGCTGGTGATTCCCTTTTTGGAACTCGAGGTGAGCGCAGACGATACGCGCGCTGCCGTGCTTTATATCTCCGGGGTGGTGGGCCTGGTGCTGTTATTTACGGCGGTCTATCTGGTGATGCCGCTGCA
>SKQC01000036.1 GCA_007119175.1 Myxococcales bacterium
CGATGTCTATATGTGGCTCAACAGGGTTGAGGCGATGGCCGAGGGCCGGGGCTGGTTTGACCACACCGAGCTGCGGATTAATCCTCCCGACGGTCATGTCCAGCACTGGACGCGCCCCATCGACTTTTTGCTGCTCATCGGCGGCACTGCGCTGAGTCCGTTTTTCGGATTTCGCGACGGCCTGGCGCTGTGGGGCAATATGATGAGCCCCCTGCTTTTGATCCCCGCCAGTTGGGGGATGTATCGAATGGCGCGGCTTTTATTGCCGCAGCGAGAGGCCGTGGTGGCGACCGCGGTCTTTGTGTTGCATCCGATGATCTTATTGAGCTTTGCCTGGGGCCGACCCGATCACCACAGCCTGCTTCGGCTGGGTCAGGTGATCTTTTTATTTTGTTTTCTGAGCTTTTTTCTAAAAGACGCAAAAAACAGGTGGTGGGCATTGGCCGCCGGAAAAGTAGGCGCCTGTGCGGTGTGGGCGAATGTGGAGGCTCTGGCGTATGTGTTGATTGCAATGAGCGTGCTGGGGTTGTGGTGGCTTGTGGGGCGCCGAAATCTGGCCGAATGCAATGTGGCGATGGCGGGAGGGCTTTTCGGCGGCACCGTGGTCGCAGTCGGTATTGAGCGGGGACCGGATTTTTTCGTCGACTACCCCATCGATACGATGGGTTTTTCCTATGTGGTGTTATTTGGGCTGACCTTTTTGTTCTGGGTCGGCCTGTGGGGATGGACGCGATTTGGCGGCGAGCGCGGCGGCATCTGGGGGCGGATCGGGGTGGCAACGATATTGGCCGGTCTTGTGCTGGGCGCTCTTGCGGTGTGGATGCCGTCGTTTTTTGCCGGGCCATTCGGTGAGGTCGATGAGCTATATCGGCAGGTCCGCCTCGAATATATCGGCGAGCAGTTGCCGGCGCTTCGCTGGGGCGAGGATGCGCCGCTGGCGCTGCTGGGACGGGGCCTGACGTTTTTCGGTATTTTGTTGGCCTCGATAGTGATCTTTATTCGCAAGGTCCGCGACGAGAAAGACCGGGCCACGCGATGGATGTGGGCAATGCTCGGCGGGATGGCTGTGCTATACGGCGTGCTGGCCCTCGATACGGTGCGCTGGAGTGCCTATATGCCGGCGGCGGCGTCGGTGGGATTTGCGGTGCTCGCCGGCGAAATACTCGACCGAGTGGAGGCGCGGCGACGACGTAGCGGGGGACATATTTTACGGCCACTGACGGTGGGCGGATTGCTGCTGGGATTTGCCATGGTGGGATTGTCGCTGGAGGGATGTTCCGACCTCATCGATGAACGGCGGGGCGCAGCCGAGAGTGTTGAGGAGGCAGAGACGGGATTCGACGAGTCGACCTTTGCGTCGACGAGTTGTGATCTGCGAGTGGCCGCGGAGGTGCTGGAGGGAATGAGGGATATCTCGCCGGACGCTCTGGTGGCCATCGATCCGGATCGGGGCTCCGAGCTTTTGTACCGCACCGATCACAGCGTGCTGGCGATCGCCAACCACCGATGGCAGCCCGGTTTTACGCTCTTTGTGGAGTCCGTGACGATCTTCGATATGAGCGAAGCTCACGACCGCTTCGAGGAGCGCGGCGCAGAGCTATTTATGGTCTGTGAGCCCCAGATCTGGCCGACGTTAAAGCGAGATGGAAAGACGGTCATTGAGCGCCTGGGCCGCGGTGAGGCCGACGGAGGCTTTGTGGAGCTGACGACGCCAGACCAGACCGGAGGATGGTGGATTTATAAAGTGGGCGGCGATCACTGAGGCTGTGGCTCGGCAACCGGACTTTTTTGTTTCGACTCTTCCACATCTTGTGGTGTGTCCGCCGAGTCATTCGCTGAAACCTCGGCGGAAGGCGCCGGCTCCAGGCGCTGAAGCCGGGTGTCGAGGCGTTCCAATAATTTGCGATTGGTGGCGATCAGATCGGCGAGAATGCCAATCAATGCCGTCAGGCCGCTGCTGGCTAGCAATAAGGCGGCCAGAATCACCGATTGGACGTGGCCTTCTCCCTGCCCGATCCCCATCAGATATAGATAACGCAATCCAAGCCCGAAACCGGCCATAAAAGTGACCACGGCGACGGGAATGAATAGGCGCAGCGGTCGATAGATGAGATAGATTCGCCCCATGGTGGCCACGGAGCGCAGGATATAGTCGGGGATGCTTTTTACGAGCCGAGAGGGGCGCAGATCTTCGTTGACCCGGATGGGCACCGACTCGATGCTAAATCCCTTTTGGCCGGCCTGAATCACAGTCTCGATGGTATAGGTATAGTCGCCGAAGACGTGGAGTTGTTCGGCGGCTTCCCGCGAAAACGCGCGAAATCCGCTGGGGGCATCTTCAACGTCTGTGGCGCTGACGTGACGGACGACTGCCGATCCGAGGCGCTGCAGGATTTTTTTTATCGCTGAAAAATGCTCGATTTCGCCGATGGGGCGGGCGCCGATGACGATATCGGCGCGGCCGTCGACGATGGGGCCGACCAGTTTTGGGATGTCGTCGGCGCAATATTGGTTGTCCGCATCGGTGTTGACGATCAGATCGGCGCCGTGGCGAAGACAGGAGCGGATGCCGGCCTCAAAGCCCCGGGCGAGCCCGCGGTTTTTGCGAAAATGCACGACGTGATCGACGCCGTGTTCCCGGGCGATGTCCACCGTGGCGTCAGTGCATCCGTCATCGATAATGAGCGTTTTGATAGATCCGACGCCGGGAATGGAACGGGGCAGGGCGTCCAGAGTGGTGCCGATGGTCTGCTCTTCGTTATAGCAGGGAATCTGGATGAAGAGGGTCGGCTCGGTCATTGTGAATTTGCCCGACGGTGAGCGGCGAAAGAGGGCCTATAAGGTGTTCAGGATAACCGGGCTAAAGGCGGTGGGGCAAGAAATCTCAGGGCTGAAATGCCTCCAGCCAAGATGGAATCTGGCCGGAGTCGATGGACTGGGCGAGCCCGTAAGCGGTGGCCGGGGTTAAAAGGATGCCGTTTCGGCCGTGACCCACCGACAGGTGCAGGCCGCCGATCTCGGTGGTGCCGATGACCGGTTCATTGGCGAGTGTGACGGGCCGAAATCCGATCCGAGTTTCGATGACCGGGGCGTCGTAGATACCGGGGACAGCTTCCCAGGCGCCGGTGAGAATATCGAGAAGACCGCCGGCGGTCAGCCGTTCATCGAAACCCCGTTCTTCCATCGTCGAGCCCACAAAGAGGCGCCCATCCGTTCGGGGGACCAGATAGGCGTCGGGCGCCCGGATGACGTGCTCGATAAGTGGCGGATTGCCGAGTTCGACGATGAGCATCTGGCCGCGAACGGGGCGAAGATGAGGAAGGACAGCCTTTGGAATGCCCTCGAGTTCCGGCGTCCAGGCTCCGGCGGCGATGAGGACGTGGGATACGTCTCTGGTCGACCCGTCGTCCAATCTGAGGCCCTCGACGCCTCCATCGCCTATCTGAAGCCCGGCGACGGGGGTATTTTCGTGGATTGTGCCACCGGCCTCGACAAGGGCTGCTGCCAGGGCTTCAAGCATGGCCGCCGGGTCGATCTGATGGTCGCCAGGCGTAAAGAGGGCGTAGTGGATATTGGGGGAGAGGCCGGGCTCTTTTTTGCGAGCCTCTTGGCCGACCAGCCGCTGTGCCGGCAGGCCCAGTTCGAGGTGGTATTGATGTAGCCTCTCTAAGGCCTCGGCATCGTCTCGGTCGACGGCGACGATCAGTGTTCCCTGACGGCGGTAGTCGAGATCAATGCCGGTGACGGCGTCCAGCTCCTCGGCGAGACGTGGATATAGCCGCAGGCTCTGCTGTCCGAGTTCGAGGAGTGCTTTTTCTTTGAAGGTGGCTTCTGAGACCGGTGCGAGCATACCCGCGGCCGTCGACGAGGCGCCGCTTCCAATTCGGTTGCGCTCAAAGAGATGAACCTCCCAGCCGCGTTCGGCGAGCTGCCAGGCCGGACCTAATCCGGCCACGCCACCTCCGATGATGGCAATGGTTCGCGTTGGTTTCATTGAAACTCGATTGAAATCGGATGGGCGGAAATGCCCCAGAGGCAAGAATTAATCGGCGCCGGCGCTGAGTCCACCGCGGATTTTTCGACTGCTCATCCCCTCGCTGAGTCTAGCAAAGGTGTGGCGGATCATATCGTCTTCTTCGCTATCGTGCTCTTTCCAGCCGCCGAGGAGCTGTAAGATAAAGATGCTGCCACAACTAATGAGGACGAGTACCAGCACATATTCCGTGGACGTGACCGCTGTTTCGTCTTCATGTAGCGCGGTGAGGAGCGCTTTGATCCGGTTCATGGCGGTTCATCCCAGGGACTAGGAGCGGCAAAGAAAAGAGCGGTGCTCAGTATAGTCAATGCACCACCGATCGTCCAGATGACCGGCGAACGATGAACTCAAATCAGGGTGATGGACTGCATCGACTCTCGAAGCCAGTCCATAAATAGCGGCCATTGCAGATAGACGTCGGTGGTGGCGAAGACGGCGCCCACGAAGAGGGGAATGGCAAAGGGCAGATAGGCCCGCTCGTCGGTCACCAGCTCCTCGGTGACGTTGGTCCGGGTGGAGACGGAAATGACCAGGGATTTTAAAAAGCGTCCAATCCGCTTTAGGAGAGTCCACAAATAACCGTTGACCAGTGAGAAACTCAGTCCCATCAACAGTCCGATAAACAGGCTATAAAAGAAGATTTCGAATAACGCCGCCGGTCCCACAGTGGCGCCGATGGCGATCATCAATTTGATATCGCCGCCGCCAAACCAGCCAAAGGGCAAAATGATAAGGCCCACGATGAGGACGATGACGGCGGTCAGTCCTCCGGCTATAAGTCCGCTCAATCCGAAGGCGATGGTGTGTAAAATCAATCCCACGATCACCAGGGGATAGGTCAGCCAATTATAGACTTTTCGCTCTCGCCAGTCGGTGACTGCAGCCACCAAAAGGGCGACCCCCAGGGGAATGAGCAGCAGGTATTGAGCCCAGATGGGCGCGTCGGCGATTTTTTCCATCAGGCAGAGGCCACAGGGGAAGGTGGGTCGACGTCATTGGCAGGAGACAAGAAGGAGAAAAGCGCCCGGAAATTCCGGGCGCTTCTCTCTGAGCGAAAACCGTTCATAGAACTGCTATCGTTCTCATAAACGATTTAGCCACTATTAATCATTTCCTTCAAAGCCACCTTCGACGGAGACCTGGCTGACCTGGTTGTGAGCTTCGCCGAAGAGGTTGTTGATCTGGTCACCGAAGAGGGCGACCACGGCGATCACGAAGCAGGCGACCAGGACGAGCAGAACGACGTATTCCGTCGCCGTCGCACCGTCTTCGTCATTATGAAGGGCGAGAAGCAGGTTTTTGAATGTATCCATGAGATTCCTCCATGAGGAAAGTGCCGAAGATGAAATCGGCATATTTGTTGTTGTATTTGGGTCGAGTTCCCTTATGGGTCCTCGGATATATTGTTCTCGAGTCCCCGTTTGGGGAACTCGAAAGAGTTTAACGAGCTACTTGCTTACCAGACGCCGTCAAATAACGGGTCTGGGATTGGGACCTCGGCTCCGGCCACGCCTTGTATTATCGGCGCGAAAATAGGGAGTCGAGTACCCGGTGGTCTTAAACCGCCGGGTGGGCAAGCCACCACACCATGAAATCGCGGTATGCTTTGACGTATACCGCCGTCGAAAAAAGAGCGATCATGGCCCCAAACGAAACAAGGGAGAAAATCATGATATATTCGGTCATGGCAACACCACGTTCGTCGCGATCGAGTTGCTTGACTCGCGAGACCAGCGCCGACCAACTATTCGAAATATCCATTTCATCCTCATCCAGTCGAGGGCTCAATCCCTCACACCGTTGGCAAATACCAACAGGTGCTGCCAATGCTACCCAGTAATAGTACCGAGAGCGGTGGAAGGGGTCAAGGACTTCGCGTGCCCGATCAGCTAGCGATCGGCGCGCGCAGGGAAGGTCGAGGCGGGATTGACTGTTGAAGAGATCGAGGGGCGGGGCTGCGTTTGACACGGGAGAGGGGGATGGCTACACACCGACGCGGTTGCGCAAACACACCAGATTTAGTGGGAAGGGTATGGTCGCCAAATTTGCAGAAGAGATGCTCTCGGAACACGAGGATGCATCGCCGCAGGGGGAATTAAACCTGACGAAGATGCCGACAAAAGCGGAGAAATTTCCCATCGATCGGCTCGTGGATGCTGTGGAAGGCACCGACGGCTCGGTGGCCGTACAGGCCGTCGGCGGAGGGCTTCGGGCAGCCGTGCTGGCGGAGTTGAGCGAGCGGCTACAGCGGCCGATTGCGGTGGTCACCGAGCGCGCCGAGCAGGCCCAGCGGCTGGCCGAGGACCTCGATTTATTCACCGGTGCCGATGGCGCGAATAAGGGGAGCTATCGCGACCGCTCGGTGTGGTATCCAAGCTATGATGTGGGGCCCTTTTATCAGGCCACATCCGATCGGAAGGTCACCCTGGGGCGGATGGCGACGCTGCAGGAGCTCACCGATGAGCGTCCGCCCCGTTTCGTGGTCGCCTCGGCAGGGGCGGTGATGCGAAAGACGGTGCCGAGACAGACCTTCGAGAAGCATCGCCGGGTTTTTCGCATCGAGGATATTCTGGAAAACGCCGATCTGCGCGAGGTGATGCGTCATTGCGGCTATACCGAGGTCTCAGTCGTCGAGGATCCGGGCACTTTTGCGGTGCGCGGCGATGTGGTCGATATTTTTTCGCCCCACGAAGATCATCCGTTTCGGCTCGAGCGCTGGGGCGATGAAATTGCCGAGATTCGCCTATTTCACGAGGAGACTCAGCGCAGCATGGACGTGCGCGGCGAGTGCGCTGTATTTCCGGTGCGCGAGGCGATTTTAGACGACGAGTCCGTAAAGCGGGCCATCGGCGGACTGCGGAAATTAAATGCGGAAATGGAGCGGCCATTTGGAGCGCTACGGGAGACCATCGCCGACTTGCAGGCCGGGCTTCATATTGTGGGCATCGAGGCATTGCTCCCGGCGCTGCACGGCGAGATGGACGATTTTTTCGCCTACCTGCCTGAAGACGCCCTGGTGGTGGTTGCCGAGCCGGAGGCGGTGGTGCGGCGAGGCGAGGCGATCTGGGAGAAGCGCCTCCGGGAGCGCGAGGAGGCGGCCTCAGAAGGGGAATACGTCTTTGAGGTCGACGCCTATTACGGGCCGCCAGAGGAGACGAAACAACATCTGGTGGAGCGCCGCGGCGTAGAGTGGCGGCGGATTCAGGTCGTCGCCGACGAGGAGAATCTGTGGCCGAAGCCTGACGATCCGTTGGAATTTCAGGTCCGGGAGAACACGGACGTCGTCCAGATCCGGCGTCACTATCAGGGCGTTGAATATACGGTCAAAGCGCTGGCGGAGCGCCTCGACGAGTGGCGCGAGGTCTACGGCCGGATCGCCTTCGTCTGCCGCACGCAGGCTCAGATCGACCGGCTCGTTGAGCTCCTCGAGGGGTTCGGCCAGAACGCCCGGGCCCGGCAGGGCTCGGTGGAGTTGCTGGAGGCTGCCGCACCGCCGGCCTCGGAAGTCGAGGTGTATCGAGGGCGCTTATCCACCGGGTTTCGCAGTGAACTCCGCGGTGTGGCGCTTATATCCGGCGTTGAGCTCTTCGGCCGGCGAGTGCCGACACGGGATAAAAAATCGATCACTGAACATGCCGAGATCACTCATTTTAAAGATCTCTCGGCAGGCGATCTGGTGGTTCACGTCGATTTTGGCGTCGCACGCTACCAGGGAATCGAACATCTCCACGTGGAGGGCGTGGGAAATGACTTTTTATATCTGGAGTACTCGGCAGGCGATAAGCTTTATCTGCCGGTATATCGGCTGGGCAAGGTCCAGAAATACGTGGGAGCCGCCGACGGGGTGGCGCTCGACAAAATGGGGGGTACCCGCTGGGAGCGGACGAAGGAGCGGGTCAAAGAGCAGATCCAGGAGATCGCCGGGGAATTGCTCGCCCTGTACGCCAGGCGAGAAATGGCGAAGGGAATCGCCTATTCACCGCCGGATCAGTTTTTCCGCGAATTCGAGGAGGCATTTCCCTTCGAAGAGACCCCGGATCAGGCTCAGGCGATCGACGATGTGCTCGACGATATGACGAGGGTTCGGCCCATGGATCGGCTGATCTGTGGCGATGTCGGCTTTGGTAAAACAGAAGTGGCGATGCGGGCGACGATGAAAGCCGTCATCGACGGAAAACAGGTCGCCGTGCTGGTGCCGACGACGTTACTTGCCGAGCAGCACCTGTTGTCGTTTCGCGAGCGGATGGAGGATTTCGGTGTGAGAGTGGAGGCGGTAAGTCGCTTCCGATCTCGAAAAGAAACCCGTCAGATCATCGAGGATACGGAAAAGGGCGCCGTCGACGTACTCATCGGTACCCACAGGCTTTTGTCGGGCGACGTCGAGTTTCGCAAATTGGGGCTTTTGGTCGTCGATGAGGAGCAGCGTTTCGGGGTCAAGCACAAAGAAAAAATCAAGCGGATGAAGTCCGATATCGACGTATTGACCCTGACGGCGACGCCGATTCCGCGGACACTACAGATGAGCCTGTTGGGCATTCGCGATCTGTCGATTATTGCCACGCCACCGCACAATCGGCTCGCCGTCAGGACCCACGTCGCCAAATTCGGCGACGGAATCATTCGCGAGGCCGTCATGCGCGAATTGTCGCGGGGCGGACAGGTCTTTTTCGTCCACAATCGAGTGTCGACGATCATGGAGATCGCCGAGCATTTGCGGGGGATTGTGCCCGAGGCGCGGATCGGAATTGGCCACGGTCAGATGCCGGAGTCCAAGCTCGAGGAGGTGATGTACGGCTATATCCACGGCGATATCAATGTCCTCTTATGCACCAGTATCGTTGAAAGTGGCCTGGATATCCCGAATGCCAATACGATCGTAGTCAATCGGGCCGACCATTTCGGGCTCTCCCAACTCTATCAATTGCGCGGACGGGTCGGTCGCGGAAATGCCCGGGCCTATGCCTATTTGCTGGTTCCGGCGCGCCGAAAACTAAAGGACAAGGCGCAAAAGCGGCTGGAAGTCATGCAAACCCATACAGATCTGGGAAGTGGGTTTCACGTCGCCAGCTACGATCTGGAGATCCGCGGCGCCGGAAATCTACTGAGCGAAGACCAGTCGGGACATGTGGCAGCAGTGGGGCTCGATTTATATACGGAGTTATTATAGGAGACGGTCAACGATCTTCGCGGCGACGAATTCGACGAGGAGATCGAGCCGGAGGTCAATATCGCCGTCGAAGCCTATATCCCGGAGGCCTATATTCCGGCGACCAGTCTGCGATTGATGTTCTACAAGCGCTTTTCGCTGGCCCGCTCGCATGACGATCTATCGGTGATCTTCGAGGAAATGGTGGATCGATTTGGCGAAGCTCCGGCGGCGGTGGGGAATCTTCGGCGCTTGATCGCCATTAAAGTGGATCTGAGGCGATTGCGGATCCACCGACTCGACGCGGGGATGTCGGCGATCAGTCTGGAGCTCGATCGGGCGACGCCGCTCGATCCGGGGCATGTGGTGGACATGGTCAACGCCAGCGGTGGAAAGTGGCGGCTGACGTCGGAGATGAAGTTGATCTATCGTCTGAAGGTCGACGAGTCGTCGCGGCCGATGAAGACGTCGCGAGAGATTCTGGACAAATTACTGTCGCTGTGACGGGTCGAATGATGTGGAAACAAATCAAAGCGCCGGGGTGGGCCGTGGTCGGTGTCGTGATATCGACGGCGTTGATGGGCTGTGCGCCGGAGAAGCCCTCGGATGCTCGCGCCGCCGATCTGGAAGTGGCCATGGATTCCTTTGAGAATCTCGAGGACCAGGAAGCCGTGGTAGCCCGAGTAGGTGGCGAGGAGATCACCCGCGAGGAATTCGATCGGCGCGTAGAAGGCCTGGTCGATTTTGCGCGGCTGCGGCTGCAATCGGCGGAGCAGCGCGAGGACTTTTTGGCGCGGATCGTCGAATTCGAGATCATGGCCGATGAGGCAGAGCTTCGCGGTTATGGCGAGCATGCCCGCACCCGTCACGCCATGAAGGAAGCCATGGTCGATATCATGGTCGAGGAATGGTTGCGCAATGAAGTTTCCATTGCCGAAATTGATGAGGTGGACCGGGCGCAGTATTTTGAGGAGCATGAAGGGGATTTTCTTGAGCCCGAGCGGCGGCGGGTAGCCCAGATCGTCGTCGATACGCGCGATGATGCCGAAGAGCTGCGCCAGCGCTGGGAGGATGGACAGCTAAACGGCGATGATGACGACAAGACGCGATTTCAGCGCTTTGCATTTTATTATTCACTGGAGAGGCAAAGCGGTGACCGGGGCGGAGATTTAGGCTGGCGAGAATCGGGAGAGGAGAGCCGATTCGGCGAAGATGTCTTCGACTGGGAGCCGGAGCGGGTATACGGTCCTTTTGACGATGACGGAGAGTGGGTGTTGAAAATGGTCATCGAGATGGAAGACGAGGTCAGTCCGGTCGCCGAAGAGCTGGAGCAACAAATCGTCCACCGGATCTACGAGGAGCGTCGCCAGCGGGCGCGCGATCAGTGGGTGGAGGGGTTGACGGCGAGCGCTGACGTGGAATTGTGGCCCGAGCGCCTCGACGCCATCGAGCCGCCCACCGACGAGGTGCCGCCTCGACTCGAGGATTTGCCTCGGACATCACTGGACGAGCCGATGGTGGCCGATGAAAAACGAAA
>SKQC01000161.1 GCA_007119175.1 Myxococcales bacterium
GGGGTCATCGTTCAGGAAGTCATCGAAATCGCCGTCTAAACGTTGAGCAACGAGGCCTCGCTCGTTGCCGTCTACACGGGTTGCTCCTGAAATCCAGACCCTGCTTTCTTTCGAAAAGATTCCCGGTCCATGATTGTTACGGACGGAGGAGGCACCGTGAATCCGCATATAGCTGGCCGTTGCGGCGATACCTGCGGCGGACTGCTCCGCTCCGTTTAATCGGCTGTGATTGCGAAAGGCAGAATCCCGAACGCTGACGAGGGCACCTTCCGTACGGAGTCCGACTGCCGCGTTCTCGACGGCGGCGTCGGTGGCGTCCAGGACTGAATTGTCGATGAAAAGTTGGCTCGTAAAGCCATCACTTTCCTCCGGGGCTCCTCCAGCGGCGATTCCGGTGGCGAAGTTGTCGCGAAAGAGGACGTGACCTACGTAGATATTGCTATTTTCCAGACGTAAGCCCTCTTGATGGCCGTCGATAACGGAGTAGGTAATGGTGCCGTTTTTCACATTCTCCGTGTAGATACCAACTGGTGTGGTTGCGTTGCCGTTGAGACGTAAACTGGTGACGGCGGCGGTGTCGACGTCTACAAATTCGACAGCCGACTGCGCCTCGCCACTACCCTCAATAGTGACACCGGCGAGCACGGCCAGCGATAAATCCTGGAATGACAGTCCAGAAGATCCCTGCAATTCAATGGTCACCGATTCTGCGCAGGAACCGGCGAATATGACAGCGTCCTCGAAGGTCAGGGAATTCTCTAAGTGATAGGTGCCGGGCATCAAAGAGATGATGGCCGGCCCGTCGATGTCGTTTACGTCATTGATCGACATCGCCGCGCCCGGAAACGAGCCGTCACCGCCGGCTACGAAGCCGCCGGAGCCCTCGGTCTGTGGGGGGAGATCATCGGCTGTCTCCGGCGCCACGTAGTAGACGCGGGCATTGTCGGAATCAAACTCGCCTCCCAGGTCGTCGGCCGGAGGCCACATCAAATAGGAGTTCATCAGACAGTCCGGGAGACCGACGAAATTGGTGTTGAAATGAGTTCCGTCGCCTGGATCGACCATCTCCCAGTAGTTGCCCTCGGGATTGGGATCGCAAAATTGGTCCTCGGGATTGAAGACACAGGGCACCGCTTCTGGCGGCTCGGGACCTCCTACATCGGAATCTGCATGGACATCTGAATCATCGTCGAGATGCGGCTCAGTATCGCCGACATCGATATCACCGCCGTTTTCTCCACCGTCCGGCGACGGCGAGGTAGCGTCCTCCACTCCGGTATCCGTTCCGGGGGTGTCATTTGCTCCACCGTTGTCGCCACTGCAAGCCACTACTAGCAGAGCGATGGTCACAAGGCAGAATATCTTTGAAGATTGGAAGATGGAGCGTTGAGGCAGACTGTGTCGACGACGGAACATCGCGAAACTCCAGGTATGAGGACCAAAAAAATCAGGATCTGTGAGAGCAAAAAAATTTAGTGACCGAAAATCATGGTGCGAAAATACGTCTAGCGCATCGGTGGAGAGGGCGTTTGCTCACTTCCAATATCGGACAGACAAGCGATCTAATATGCCACCGGAAGACGAAACGATAGTCAAACTACAGGGGCATTTCAATTGGTCCGCCCACGCTTAGTTGGGCGGTAGCGAGGCCCGGCATAAAGATGAGAATATCAGTTGTTGCCCGTGCTCTTAGTGAGCGGGTCTAATTCGAGCACGAGGCGAAATCCGTAATGGGAGTGGCGATAGGTGGCGGGACTATTCAGGTACCAATCTAGTCGGCACATAAGGGGAAAGGAGTTAAATGAGCCACCGCGAAGAAGAAAATTCCCGGAGGAGTGTTTCTGAGGGGTCGAAGTCCACTCCGAGATATTTCCGGCCATATCGCGGACGCCATAGGCGGAGCAATCATCCGGATAGCTTCCCACAGGAGCCGGGATCGGCTTTTCAGGTGTAGTGTCGCGCATTCAACAAAACGAGGGGTCGAAGTGATTTCCCCATGGATATAGGCGTCCGTCGATTCCACGAGCAGCTTTCTCCCACTCCATCGACGTAGGGAGGCGATATTGGCGGCCCTCTTTTTCTGAATACCAGGCCGCGTACGCCTGCGCATCATGATGATTAACGATGCAGATTGGCCACGAGGGATCCCAGGGATCGCCGTCGCTATCTTGTTCTGGGACCACATATCGCCCATCGACAAGTGGAAGGTAGGATGGACCATCTTCCTGGGAGCGCGGGGCGTATTGGCGAGCCTTGGCAGCACTCTCTGTAGCGAGAGCATTCAAGAATTCCGCGTAGTCAGCACAGGTCACCGGTGTTCGCTGAATTGCAAAGTCCGGCAGATGAATCCGAACTGGATTGACGCCGAGCTCGTCGGTTGGCCCCGTGATGAACTCGCCGGCCGGGATCACCACGAAGTCGTCGGGCACCACGTGGCGCTCAAATAAGGACAGGTTAAGTTCTTGTTCGTCCTGACGCTCCAGCACAATCGGAATCTGCAGTGGGGCGTAGTTCGGCGCCGTCGCCGTGAGTTGGTAGCGCCCGTGAGGTAGGCGTTCTAGATTCAGTGTCGGTGAGGAGCTGGCCGCCACTGTCTCGTTGGCGACCAGACGGCGATACTGTTCGCTGACCCGGTACAGGGTCAGCTCTGCATTCGGGGTCTCGGCGCGCACCGTCAACTCGGCAAGCCCTCGAAGGCGCTCGGTAAAAGCGCCGGTATTATGCTGGCGGACCAGGTTTTCAAAATAGGTGGCCATGGCTGGATCGTTTTGTCGCTCCGCCTCGATAAAGCGCTCCCAGTACATGGTGGCCAGCGCATCATGGGCCTCGTCGAGCGAGATATGGCCCAGGCTCTGGCTTAAAAGGCGGATGGTCTCGCCGAAATGGCGCTCTACTTCCACCTCCAGATTCTCCACCTGGTCTTCGTTTTCCCAGACCTTCTGGCGTTGCTTCTGCTCGGCCCAGGCCGGAGTGGCAGCCCGGAGGGCGTCGCGTTTTTCGATCGTCTCCGCCAGCTCGCGCTGCACCCGGGTATACTCCTGGCGGGCCCGGCGGGCGCGATCGATGAGGTCGCGGGCGTGAGCCACTTTGCGGTCCCGTTCTTTGACACCCTCGATAAAGAGGTCGAGTTCGTCGGCCAGGGCCTGGGCGCTCGGGTAGCGGTCGTCGGGATCTCGCGACAGAGCGCGCATACAGATTTCTTCTAATGCCTCGGGAACGTCGCGATCGGTGACGCGTTGCGACGGGGGCTCCGGCTCCTCCTGAACGATCGCCATCAGCAGGCCGAGGACGGTGGGGCTGTCAAAGACGGGCCCCAGAGTCATGATCTCGTATAATAATGCTCCCAATGCATAGACGTCGGTGCGCTCGTCGACGGTATCATTTTCCCCGTGAGCCTGCTCCGGTGCCATATACTGGGGGGTTCCCACCAGGGCACCGATCTGATTTTCGATATCCGTGGTGGGACTCGGGGCGTCGGTCAGGTGAGATAAAATCTTGGCGATGCCCCAGTCGATGACGAAGACCTCGCCGTATTCCCCGATTAAAATATTTTCCGGCTTCAGATCGCGGTGGATCACGCCGTGCTCGTGGGCGTATTGGATGGCCAGACAGACCTGGCGAATAATCTGAACCAGGTGCAAAAGCGACGGAGCCTCCGGCGAGTTCTGGCGCAACTGCTCGAGGATCGTCTCCAGGCTCTGCTCAGTGACGACCCGCATCGTGTAATAAGGCTCGCCATTGGCCAGCCGCCCCAATTCGTAGACCGGCACGATGCTCGGGTGTTCTAATTGGCCGGTCAGCCGTGCCTCGGCTAGCAGGCGCTCGCGGGGCTGCTCGACCTGGGTGTCGGGGAGGACGGTCTTGAGGGCGATTTCACGCTCTAAGAGGCGGTCTTCGGCGCGCAAAATCTGGCCCATTCCGCCGCGGCCGAGCTCGTCGAGAAATTCGTAGCGAGACTCGGCGACCGTGGTCTCGATGGAGTTGTCCGCTGATTTATCATCGTCGGTCGACGACACCACTGCCGGTGGCGCCGAGTCCAGGGTGTGAGCACTCTCGATGGGCTCCAATAACTCGTCGACCAGCGAGTTATTCTCCTGATGGGAGCGCTGCATCAAGGTGTTCATGGCCACCGTCTCACCGGTGTCCACCGCTTCCTGGAGCTCCCGCTCATCCATTGCGTTCAGCGACTCCAACAACTCGTCGATGGTCGCTCGTTCGAGATAGCCCTTTTCAAAAAGCAACTCGGCCATCGACACTGAAGAGTCACTGACGGCAGTGACGCAGTGCAGAAGAGTCGAAAGATCGAGCACGCCCCGGGCCAGGGCCAGTTGGCCGAACTGTAAGTCGAGGTTCGAAATTGGCATAAAACTGGTCCGATTAATTCGCCATTACTGATTGCGTACGGCTGCAGGCTACCAGAGGATGAATACCTTTCGTATTTGTTTTGTGTCCACTGGCGATCAGATCTATCAGGGGCCTTGACGTCGCCGCAGATCGAACTCTATAACCCGCCTCTCTCGTCGATCGTCGAGATCGGTGCTCCGTGGAGTACTGAAAAAGGCGGTTGACGACCCCCGGCGGCGGGCTTATTGTTTGTCGCCCTTTGGACCTGTAGCTCAGGTGGTCAGAGCGCACCCCTGATAAGGGTGAGGTCGCTGGTTCAAGTCCAGCCAGGTCCACTTTGCCTTTTTTAGCGGATGTGTCGGAATAGCGCCGTGTTGCCGGCCGTTGGTGAAAAGGTATGCAAACGAGGCAGCATCTGTCTCCAAATGGTTCGGGGGATTAGCTCAGTTGGGAGAGCATCGCCTTTGCAAGGCGAAGGTCATCGGTTCGAGCCCGATATCCTCCATAGTTGATTTTCACCCCGGGCGGTCATCACAGGATGATCGCCCGGGGTTTTTTTGTCTTCGCCGCGGCGCTCGTCGGTAGACGGTGGGAGTTCGGCTCGCTACAGTCCAGCCACGAAGATGAGTACAAACCAGCCTTTTGTCAGCCGGGGTCTACGATGGAGACAGTAGCGCGGGAGACGGTCACAGATGTCAGCTTCGAGGATATCGAAGGGGCCCGTGAGCGGATCGCTCCTCACGTTCAGCAATCGCCCTGTCCCTACAGCGAACTCTTCAGTCAGCAATTCGGCTGCAAGGTGTATTTGAAGCTGGAAAACCTGCATCTGACGGGAAGCTTTAAAGAGCGGGGAGCCTGCAATCGCCTCATTCAGATGAGCGATCAGGATCGAGCCGACGGAGTGGTGGCGGCGTCGGCGGGAAACCACGCTCAAGCAGTGGCGCTTTATGCCTCGAAATTCGATATTCAGGCAAAGATCGTGATGCCCGAGGGGACCCCGCTGGTCAAGGTGACGCGGACGCGTAACTTCGGCGGCGAGGTGATCTTAAAGGGGGCTAATTTCGATGAGGCCTACGACCATGCAGTGGAGGTGGCGAAGGAGGAAAATCGCCATTTTATCCATCCCTTCAACGATTCCGATATCATCGCCGGCCAGGGCACAATCGGCCTGGAGTTATTGGAGCAGAATCCCTATCTGGACACCGTTTTGGTTCCCATCGGCGGCGGGGGAATGGCGGCGGGGATTGCCGTGGCAATAAAGGAGACGAACCCGAAGATTCGGGTTATCGGCGTGGAAGCAGAGGTCTTGTCATCGATGAAGGCGTCCATTGAGGCGGAGGCCGTCGTCGAATTGCCGGCGGCGACGACGTTATGCGACGGGATCGCTGTGCGGCGCGTCGGCGAGCTGCCGCGCCGGATATTGTCGATGTACCTCGACGGCATCGTCACCGTCTCCGAGCAGGAGGTCGCAGGCGCGGTGCTCGATATCCTAGAGACCGAAAAGATGATTGCCGAGGGGGCGGCGGCGGCGCCGATCGCGGCGCTGGCGGCCGAGAAAATAGAGAATATTAAAGGGCGGCGGGTCTGCGCCGTCATTAGCGGGGGCAATATCGATGTCAACGTGGTGGCCCGGATCATCGAGCGTGGACTGGTGGCGACGGGCCGCATCTATCGGCTCGATCTGCAGCTTCGCGACACGCCGGGAGCCCTGGCGGAGGTGCTCGCCGAGATCGCCGAGATGGACGCCAACGTCCTCGAGGTCCATCACAATCGCACCTTCGCCGAAGGTTCGCCGGTGGGGATGACGAACGTGGAATTTAAATTAGAAACACGGGGCGCCGATCATATCGAACGGCTGCGAACCAATCTCAAGTCCGCCGGCTACCGGTTCCTCGATCATCTATAGTCGTCGCACAGTGACTCTGCGTCGCCTCGACGGCCGATTTTACGCGTATTTCCTCGAAGTAGCGCTCCTCCTGCTCGCCATACGAATAAATGTGGCATCAAAATCTTTGCGCCGAAGGCCCGAGCCGCTATGCGCAGAAGGCTGCGACGATGAAACTGGTGTCCTGCGGCGATCGTCCTTAATTTTGGGACGCGACTTTGTCCCGGCGGTGACTCCGGTATACTGACCACCTCGTCACCGCCTCATGAGGTTGGGTAGATGGATTGCATGATGAAAACGAAAGATTCGATATGGCTCGTTGTGGTGTTGATGGCGGCGGCGATCGCTTTAGCCGGCTGCGATAAAGAGCAGGCCGACCAGGACGAGGTTGCCGAAGTGGTCGAAGAAAAAGCTCATCCCGAATACCACTCGCCTTTTTATCTGATCGGTGAGGGAGAGCTGATGTTTGACTCCATCTCGTTTACCGACGTCGGCCTCAAGCCGCGAGAGCGCACTCCGGCGGATCTGCTGATTTTGGAGGCCATCGCCGAATCACTGGCCTACGAGTTGAAATCTCACGAAGAGCTCGATTTTTCGGCCTCCGTAAAGCACGACAAATCCCTTCTCGATCCCAGCAATCATCTTCGCTGCGACAAAGATCACCTCTACGTCGCCCTGTGGCGCGGCTATGAGCCCGACCGGTGGGGCTACTCATTGTGGTCCGGCTGTCACGAAAGGCAGAAATTCGAGTGGCAAGAGGTCCCCGACCCCCACGACGACGACGTCGACGCCGTCACCTGGGTGGAGCCGTTGACCGAGAGTATCGTCGACAGCATCCACGAGGCGCAAATAGAGGATTGTTATTCAGCGCGATGTTGAATCTGCGGTCAGTGGCCAACACAAAATCAGCGACAATTAAAATAGGGAGTGATGATGGTGTTTCGCGATGATTTATTTGCCGAAAAAGTCGTCCTGATCACGGGAGGAGGGACGGGGATCGGTAAGCAGATGGCGCTCGATTTCGGCTCAATGGGAGCCCACGTCGTAGTGGCCGCCCGGCGCGAGGAGCCGCTGCAACAGACCGTTGATCTCATTGAAGAAGCGGGAGGGGCGGCGAGTTTTTATACCCTCGATATTCGCGACGACGAGCGCATCGACGAGGTCGTGGGAGCGATTTTCGAAGACCAGGAAGGTCTCGATATCTTGATCAATAATGCCGGGGGCAATTTCGTGGGCCCGGCAATGGCGATGAGCCCCAACGGCTGGCGGACGATTATCGATATCAATTTAAACGGGACATTTTTGATGTGTCGTGCCGTCGCTCAGCAGTGGCTGGCCCGCGATTTTCCGGGGCGAATTATCAATATGAGCGCCACCAATGCCCATAACGGTTCGCCACTGATGGCCCATTCCGGCGCCAGCAAAGCGGGCATCAACAGCCTGACCGAAACCCTGGCCGTGGAATGGGGCGGCACGGGAATTACGGTCAACGCCGTATTGCCCGGCCCGGTGCGGACCGAGGGAAGCGACGAGCGGCTGTGGACCGATCCGGATACGGTCAAAAAGCTGGAGTCCCGCATTCCCCTGGGGCGATTTGCCCGGCCCGCCGATATCAGTCCTCTGGTCCAATTTCTGGCCTCCGATGCGGCGTCGCTGATCACGGGCTCGCTGATCACGATCGACGGCGGGGACCGACTTCGCACGCCCGATTTCTGAATCCGATACCGGAGTTGATTTGAAGCGGTTGGTATATCCGAAGCTCGTCACTTTGATGGGTGGGATCGGCCTCGGTCTTGCGCTGATGTATTTTGTCGCCATCGGCCTGACTTTTGTGTCTGGCTGGGAGGATTGGTCGGAGTATTTCGTCCCCCGTGCCCTCTATTTTTTGCTCCTTCCCTATACCTGTCTGATCGTCCATGTGGTGCTGCGAAACCATGTCGGTCGCTCCCTTCTAAAATCCGGTGCCTACGAGGAGGCCGTGGAGTATTCTCAGCGCCGGATTAAGGCGTCGCTGGTTCGCGGCAAGCGAGAGAGTGCCAATCAACGCCTGGTCTGTGCCCGCGGATTGGTGGGCCTAGGAGACTACGAGCAGGCCAGAGAGCTTTTGGCCGACCAGCACAAAAAGCTCCCCGGTTCATATGCGATGGAGGCTCGGCGATGGCTCTTTGAACTCGCCCTGCGCGACGACGACCGAGAGGCGGCCCAAAAATTGGTGGTCGATGATCCGAAAAGCGAGAAATCGGCTCGCGGTGAATTGGTGGCGATTTTGGCCTGTGAGGCCGAATTGGCCCTGCGCAACGGCGAAATCGATCGATATCGCGACACCATCGAGGCGGCGATGTGGAAAAAGGCTCGCCACCCGCGAACCTTGCTCTGTCGAGCCGTGGCGATGGTGGAGTTCGAAGATGCCGAGGACAAAGCCGATGAGATTCTCGACCTATTGGAGCTTGCGCAGGCGTCGAATGAAAGGGAGATCCCGGCGCGACGCGGTGAGTTAACAGCGCTCAGAGCCCTGGTCATCGCGCGATGTGGTCGACGAGAAGAGGCGGCTCGGCTTCTGGACCTGGCTCGCCGCGAACCAGGCGATCATTGGAGCAAAACGGTGATCGCAGAGGTAGCCGAAGAAATCGATTAATCGCCCTCAAATTCGATGGTCACCGGGGAAAGGCCGGCGCTGTATTTGACGCTTTTGTCGCCATCGAGCTGCCAGGTCGAAAATAGCTCTGCCCGCGTCTCACCGTTGACCAAAAGCTCGCCGTCAGTACTCAGAAAATACAGGTGGGAGCCCGGTTCGCCGTCTATGGCGATTGTTCCGTCGGGATTCCATCCGGTGACGGATTTTTGCTGGCCTTGCCGCAGTCGTTGAAGTCCGCTCAGGCCAGTGCTCTGGTGGGCGTCGTGACGATGGCTCATCTCGTATCTGCCGAGTCGGCGGGTCAGAGTATCGTGCAGCGTCCACTCGCCGCCGCGATCGGGACTCAAGATATTTTGCGACGAGATCCCCTCCAGGGGATTTCTGGTCGCCACCACCGGGATAAAGACACCGCGATGAGAGCCGTCGGCGAAAAGCGAGTCGGTGTGTGGCGATGGAAAAAGACGGTCCAAAAGTTGGCTGCGCTCCGTCGATGACGAGCCGGCCACAAGGACCGCGGGCACAGGTCCGGCCAGCGGCAATTCAAAGGGGCGGTCGCCGCCGGCTTTGACTACGAGGGTAGATGGGGAGTCGCTGGCTGGTCCGTCGCCGGTGAGATGCTCACAGAGGTCTCCATCTGTGATCTGGATCTGTGACGATGGATCGTCGATGCGAACGGCGTCGATCTCGGTATCTCGCAATGAACGGCGAAGCGACTCGACAGGGGGCTCGTCCCACCAATCGTGGGGGACGGCGAAGATGGCGCCCATGCCGGCGGCCAAAAGACCTCCGTTGCCGTGGCGCGGATCATCGCGGTCGGAGTGGCCATAGGCCAGGGTGCGAAGTCGACTGGCGAAGTCCTCGGCATTTCGGGCGCGGCCATCCTCCCAGGCGTTGCCCCCGGAGGCCGGGGCGTCGACGAAGATCGGCGTTCCCAGTGAATCGGTGTCCGGCGGAGCCGGAAGGGGAGCGGCGAGCGGCTGGTCGCCGAATTGAATCACCAGTCTCAGTGAGGCCCGGTAGTGTCCGGAGGCTGTATCCGAACAATTCAGCTCTTCATCTAGACCGGGCCAGATCGACCACTCCACCTCGGCGGTGTCGCCGACGTCGACCAGTTGGCCGTGGGCTGCGCCGGGAGAGTGCATTTTAAGCGGCCCTTTGTGGGAGGCCAGCGCGAGCAGGTCTGCGCCCATATTGTCGGAGTCCACCTGCGTCGGTTGTAGAGCAGCGCTGATCATCTGAGCATCGTCGCCGGGGGTACTCGTGGCGACGGTCAGCGGCTCGGCAGCGGCGTCGGCGCTGATCTGTGCGTCGAAGTCGATGATCACCTGGGGATAGCCCGGGGCGCTCCAGATCTGAGCATAGAGGTCGACGCCGTCGCCGTGGCCCGAACCGGTGGCCAATTTCCAGCCCTCCGCTTCTTGATGAGACCAGCTCATCTCGATCGCGTTGGGAGTCGGGCCACTCAGCAGCAAAGCGCCCGCGCTATCGCGCCATTGTGGCGCAGAATCCAACTCGACGGCGATTCGCTCGCCGCCCTCTGTGTCCGACCATTTTTCGGGAAACGAGACCGGAGGATCGGTGTCCAGACCGGCCGGAGGCGGCGGCTCGTCGACGGATCGCGGCAATAGAGCGACGAAGACCACGCCGACCACGACGACTGCCGCGATTGCTGCGGCGATAGATTTTGAGCGCGACCACGACACGCGATGTACTCCTGAGTTCGACCGGATTGACTCGAGTGCCGATTGTACGGCACTCGACGGGGGACACAAACTTTCTGGGCTCTTTCAGGGCCGGCGGCCAGCCTGGCCGCCGTA
>SKQC01000226.1 GCA_007119175.1 Myxococcales bacterium
CGACCCTGCTCGCCGGTCACCGGATTGAACAGCGCCCAGCGCGTCTCATCCTCATACACCTGAATCCAGGAGGTCAGGGACTGGCGGCGACGACCGTCCTCCAGCATCAGGCCGCTCACCTTGCGAGCATGAACCCCGGCCTGATTGAGCAACCGGCGCATTCGCTCTCCCATCTCCCACTGCTCGCGCACCAGGCAGGAGGCAGAATCGGTAAGCCGCTTCGACATCCGCACCTCGCGCACCGAATCGCCGAGAGACTCTTTGACGGCCTCGATCACCGGCGCCCACTGCGGATCGACGTCCTCAACGTCGTCGTCGCCATCTTCGCTGTCACTGCTGGCATCGTCGGCGCCGAGTTCGTCGAGCTCCAGGGCTCCCTGGTCGACGGAGCGAAGCGGCACTCCGTCGTACTCATCGAGATGGGACACCACCCATTCGTCGACCGTGTCCGTCAATACGAGCACTTCGACCTCTTTGTCGGAGAAGATCTCGAGATGAGGACTGGCCACGCCGGCCTCGTAACTATTGGCCGTGACGTAGTAGATCGCCTGCTGGCCGTCGCCCATGCGCTCTTTATAATCATCGAGGCTCACCGTCTCCTCAGTGCCGTCGACGGCCGTAGAGGCAAAGCGCAGCAGTCCCGCAACGTCCTCGCGACGGCCCGGATCTTCGACGATTCCCTCTTTAAAGACCTGGCCGAAGGTCGACCAGAACGACTGGTAGGCCTCATCGTCGAGATCCTCGAGCATTCGGAGCACCCGCTTGGTGGCCGTTTTGCGAATCGACGCCACGACGCGATTATCCTGAAGCATCTCCCGCGAGATATTCAGCGGCAGATCATCGGAGTCGACGACGCCACGGATAAATCGCAGATAGCGGGGCAAAAACATCTCCGCATCGTCGAGGATAAATACTCGCTTTACATATAATTTGACGCCACCGACCTGTTCCTGATTCGGCGTCGCCAGATCCAAGGGCCGCTGCGAGGGCAGATATAGCAGAAGCGTAAATTTGAGCATCCCCTCAACCTTGCTGTGAAGCCAGGTTGCGGGCTCATCGAAGGCGCGGGCGACGTGCTTGTAGAAGCTTTCGTATTCCTCGTCGTCGATCTCCGAGCGGGGACGAGTCCACAGCGCCGACGCCTCGTTTATCTGGCGAATCGGCTCTTCGTCCTCCCCGGCGTCATTGTCGATGAGCATGATGGGAAACGAGATATGGTCGGAGTAGCGGCGGACGACATTTTCCACACGCGAATTGTCCAGAAATTCCTCGGCATCATCGCGCAGGTGAAGGACGATCTCCGTTCCCCGCTGCTCGCGCTCCACGGTGGACAGCGTATATTCGCCCTCCCCGGTGGACTCCCAGCGCACGCCCTCTTCTTCGCCGGCCCGCCGGGTGGTCAACACCACCCGTTCGGCGACGATGAATGCGGAGTAAAACCCGACACCGAACTGACCGATGAGCTGAGAGTCTTCTTTCTGATCGCCGGTCATACTCTCCAGAAATTGGCGGGTCCCGCTGCGGGCGATAGTGCCGATATTGTCGGCAACTTCGCTGCGGCTCATACCGATTCCCGTATCGCGAATGGCGATCGTCTTGTCTTCTTCATCGACCTCGATTTCGATACGCAGATCGGTCTGCCCCTCAAAGAGCTCCTCGTCGGACAGGGCCTCAAAGCGCAATTTGTCGATCGCATCGGAGGCATTGGAGATCAATTCTCGTAAAAACACCTCCTGGTTGGAGTACATGGAGTGAATCATCAACTTCAGAAGCTGACTGACCTCCGCTTCGAAATGCCGAGTCTCTGTAGTTTCGCTCATCTTTAGACCTCTAGCTGCAAACTGCTTAATGGATTGGATTTCCAGATCATCGTAGACGGCGCACATTGTAGACAGCCTGACCTCAACGACAACCCGTCATTGGCGCCTGGCTCAATAAGCGGATTCTTCGTTTTGTGAATTCCCGAGGGCACCTAGCTTTATAGACGGAATCATCGGTGCCATCCCGGGCGCGTCGAGCGCGCTCAGAGAAAAGGGGGGTGCCATTTCTTTAGTATGGGGAGGCAATGTTATGCTCTCGACGACATTTGGACGTACCTTAATCGCCCTGTTGACCGCAATCGGGCTTGTATTCGTCACCGCCTGCGACCCGGCCGATTTTGAGCCCGCAGATCCACAGGATGAACCGACGCAGCCGCAAGAACCGGCGGACCGACCCATGGATGAGGAGACCGACCCGGCAGAGACTGAAGAGCCTGATGACGAGGTCTTAGGAGAAATCGAGGAGCCGGTCGAGGAAGATGGCTTTGAAGCCGGCTGGGAACAGACCCAGCAGGGCATCGAGGAGATGCGCGACGAGGTTGCGCGCGACGCTGAAGAGGCCGGCGAAGACGTCGATCAGGCGCTCGAGGAATTCGACCAGCAGGTCGAGGAATTCGAGCGGGAAATCCAGGAGCGCTACGGCGATCTGATCGATGACCAGGAAATGGAACCCATCGAAGAAGAGCCGGCACCGGCCGAGCCGGGAGCTCCTGCGGAGCCGGACGGTCCCGCGGAGCCGGGCCAACCGGGAGCGCCGGGTGAGCCGGGAGCCCCTGACACCCAATAATCACCTCTAATTGAGTTACGGACCCCGCGTCGTTCGTCGGCGCGGGGTTCGAGTATTTTTTCATCCCTGAAAGCGCGCCACGGCCTCCATAAACTCCTGCGATTGCAGGCGTTCGACGAATAGCGCCGCCTCGCGGTGCATCGCCGCCTCGACGACCTCGTCATCTGTTTTGCGCAGCAACTCTTTGGTCAACCGAA
>SKQC01000247.1 GCA_007119175.1 Myxococcales bacterium
GGCGAAGCGCTTCACCTGATGGGAATGGTTCATCAAGCTCGCCAGGAAAGCGAAGAGGCCATCGAAATGTTCACCCGCGCGCTGGGCACCGATAGCTCCCGCCGCGACTCGCTGCGCGCCCTCGGCGGTGAATACGAACGCGCCGAGATGTATGAGGAGGCTCTCAACTTCTTTAGCACCGACGAGAATCTGGGACAGGAAGATCCAGACGTCATCTTAGGCATCGTCCGCTCCCATATGGGCCTTGAGCAATGGTCGACGGCGATCCGGGAACTGGAAAGCGGCGAGGAGCAATTTCCCGAAGATGCTCGCTTTCCCTATAACCTGGGCATTCTCAATGAAGAACGGGGCAACTTCCGCGAGGCCCGCGAGGCCTACGAACGAGCCCTGGAAATCGACCCCGCTATCTTGCCTGCCCACGCCTCGCTGGCACAATTGTCCTGGCGGCTCGACAGCGACGTCACTCAGGGCCAGCAACACGTGCAGGCCATTATCGACCGCGCCGATCTGATCGACGCCTCCATCGCCGCCGAGGTCGCCGAATACTACCACATGTCGAATCGACCGATTCTCGCTCAAAACTGGAATGAGGAAGCACTTCGTATCGATCCCAACTTCTGGGAAGCCCGGCTGGCCCTGGCCCGGATTTACCTCGACGAAAACCAGACGGCCGACGCCCTGGAGCTTCTCGAACGCTCTCGCGATGAAGGTGTTCAGGACCTTCAACTTTCGGCCTATCTAGCCGATGGCTACCGCCAGGATGGGCAATTCGACCGGGCCATCGAGGAGATAAACTCGGTGATCGCCGAAGATCCCGATGACAAGGAATATATCTTTATTCGCGGCCTCATCTATTTTGACCGCGGCAACTATGCCACGGCCCGCGAGGACTTTAGTAACGCCTATGATATCGACCCTCAATTTCACGACGCCTACTTTTATGTGGGCCGCACCGCCCTCGCCGAAGGCGACTACACCACGGCGACGCGAATCTTTCGACATGTCCTCGACTACCAGCCGGATAACGGCGTCGTGCACTATTTTATGGGCCGTACCTTCGAGAAGGAAAACTCCATCACCCAGGCTCTCGACAGCTATAGAAACGCCGTCAACTCCGATCCGGACTTCGTCGAAGAAACCCCGGACGTCCTCGTTCGACGCGGTCGGCTCTACGCCGAACTCGGCCGACCCGGACTCGCCCAGGCCGATCTGGAGCGCGCCATCGAATTGGCCCCCGACGACCCGGATGCCCTGATGTCGATCGCCTCCCTCAATTTCCAGAACAGCAATTACGAGGCGGCCATCGAGAGCTACGAGCAGGCACTGGAAGTAAATCCGGAACACCCGAACGCCCAATACGAGCTGGGCATGGCTTATATCTATCAAAATGAGGACCAGGACGGAGCGCGCCACCTCCAACTCGCCGTTCGCTACGGTTATGACGACCCCGAGATCTATCGCACCATGGGTTATTTATACCGCGAACTGGGCCAGCGCAGCGACGCGCTGGACTCCTTTAAACGCTATCTGCGTGAGAGCGATGAAGACCAGGTGGCCGACAGCACCCGCCGCGAGATGCTCCGTCAGATTCAAGAACTCGGCGGATAAGCACCAACATGCAAAAATTACTGCTCATATCGATCTCACCAGCTCTGGAATCACGCCTCGGTGACCTACTGGACTCACCGCGGCATATCGCCCGGGTTTCGTCATGGCCTGAGGCCCACAGACTATTGACCAAGACCAGTCCCGCTGCCGTCGTCGTCGGCTCTCGGCTCGCCGTTCCCTCCAAGGCCACCGAATTGGTCCGCCTTAACGATGTGCTGAGCAAAGATGGAAAGCAGGCCTACCTACTCTCGGAACAAACCAATGGGGAGCTGTCTCAGTGGACGGATATGTTCAATACCGTCGAGGAGATCTTGCCCCTGCCGTCGACCTCCGATGACTGGACGAATCTGGTCCGCCTTCTTCAGCCCCATCTGGCCTCCGAGCCCGCCTCGGAGGATAAACCACCGAAAAAACAACTCTCCAAACCGCTGCAAATCGTCATTCGCCTGCCAAAAATCCGGCAGGGAACACTGGCCAAACTTCCGTTGAGCCGTGTCATTTATTGTCTGCACTGCCGCGATGCCACAGGCACCCTTTTGCTGTCCTCGGGAAATATCGAACGTCGGTTTGCTTTCCACAACGGCCGCTTCGTCCTCGCCCCCGATCACAACGACGCCGAGGCATTGTGCAGCGCCTACGCCTGGACTGACGGTGCGTTTTCATTTCAATCCCGGCACAGCGTCTCCGGATCGCCCACGTCGATCTATGAAATTATGAGCGACGGATTGACGACCTATCGACCTCAGCGCGAGATCATGAGTGGGTTGATGTCGCGTATGAAGACCTATCCGGTAACCACCCAATTTTGCCGCCAGCGCCGCGAAGCTAACGACTGGGATTCACTGCAGCGCTTTCTCGACCTCTGTGACGGTGAACGCACGCTGGAAGCGATCTTCAGCGATATGAGCAACCGGGTCACCGAGGCATTTGCCTGTGCCGTCTTCGCCCGGGATACCGACCTCGTGGTCTTTCGTGCCGATCCGACACAGCGCAAAGTCACCATCGAATACGACCACCAATCAACGGCCACCACCTCCCGAGAATCCTCGTCGTCGCCCTCCAAAATCGAGCGCGCCACCGGCAAGGATCGCAAGGGACTGGAAGAGGAGTTGACGCAACGCCTTCACGCAATGGAGTCGATGTCCATCCACGATATTTTCGGCGTCTGGGAGGGCTGCGGCCGCGAAGTCGTCAAAGAGACCTATTATTCAATGATCAAAGAGCACCACCCCGACTCCTATGGTGGCAACGTCTCCGGAGAGGTGGCACGGCTGGCCCAGCGGATCTTCATCCAGATCCGAAAGGCCTACGCCGAGCTGATGAAGACCGAGCGCGAACAAACCGTTTCTCCTCCCGATGAGAAAAACACCTCCTTTAGCACCCAAAAAGGGCGGCGCGAACAGGTATCGACGCTTAAATTTTCCGTCCCCAGCTCCGAACTCGTCGAAGACTCGGCGCCGGTCGCCAGTGAACCCACTAAACAGCGGACATCACGTCGCAAACACCACACCTCTCCGATCGCCATGGCCCGGGAGCCGACCTCGACTCATCCCAGTCTCGACAGCCAATCCGAGGAAGCCACCACAGACGAGGGCCCGAAAAAAAGCTCCCCTTCCCGCTCTAAGAGATCTTTTTCTCGAAAAAAGTCCAAGCCTCCGGCGCGCTCGGCATCCGATGTATTTGATACTCCGGCCCGTGGGCTGGGCGATCACACCACCGATCCCGAGGTTCGACGCCAGAAGCTCAAGCGCCTAAAAAAGCGCCGCCGCTCCTCTGCTGGCCGTCGCCATACCTCGTCGGCCGGCGGCACTCCATCAAAAAAGTCCTCGAAATCCGGGCAGTCAGGCTCTGATAATCGCGCCCAACAATCCTTTAATATGGGCTATAAAAAATTCAAAAAAGGCCGCTACCGCGAGGCCCTGCCGCTATTAAAAAAAGCCCACCAGGGCGATAGCGAAAACGCCCTTTATACAACGCTTTACGCTTATTGCCTGTTTCAAGTCGACTCCGACCGCTCCAGGGAGTGTATTAAATTGCTGCGCACGGCCATCAAGGCCAACCACCGCCAGTCGCTGCCGGATGCGCACCTTTTTCTGGGCAATATTCTCAAGGCAAATGACAACGAACATCGGGCCTATAAACATTTTAAAAAATCCCTCGACCTCAATCCCACCTGCCGGGATGCCGAACGTGAAATTCGCCTGTATGAAAGCCGTCACGGCAAATCTAAAAAGAAAAAGAAAAAGTCCGATGACTCCGGATCCGGCGGATTTTTTAAAAAGTTATTTAAGGATTAGCCCCACAGCCCTTACGATGGTAACGTCGACTTCTTGAATCGTCAGCGGCATCATCGATACCGAGCCGTTACAGGACTGCGCGGCCTGTGGCGGATCAGGTTGCAGACCAAGAGTCCGACCGCAAAGCAAATTTTGTCTCGGGTGATTTGCCTTTTTTGCAGCACCCGTCGTCCATCTCGCGCATACTTTTCGCTGGGGATTGAAGGTTATGGGAAAAATCATCGGCGTTGACCTGGGTACAACTAATTCGTGTGTCGCTGTCATCGATGGCGGCGACCCACTGGTGCTGCCCAATAGCGAGGGGGCCCGTACTACTCCTTCGATGGTGGGTTTTACCGACGAAAATGAAAAATTCGTCGGCCAGCAGGCCAAGCGTCAGGCCATGATCAACCCGGAAGAGACGATCTACGATATCAAGCGCCTGATTGGCCATAAATACAATTCCGACCAGGTTCGCCGTTATGCCGAGACCCTACCGTTCACCGTCGTGGAGGCCACCAATGGCGACGCCTGGGTCGAGGTGGGCGGACAATCATTTAGTCCTCAGGAGATCTCGTCGCTGATCTTGCGCAAGATGAAGCAGACTGCCGAGGACTATTTCGGCGAAGAGATCACGGAAGCGGTCATCACTGTGCCGGCCTATTTCAACGACGCCCAGCGCAGCGCCACCAAAGACGCCGGCAAAATCGCCGGGCTCACCGTGCGCCGGATCATCAACGAACCGACCGCCGCAGCTCTGGCCTACGGCTTTGAACACACCGACGACGCCAATCTGGTGGTCTTCGACCTCGGCGGTGGCACCTTCGATATCTCCATCGTCCAGCTCCGCGGTGGCGTCTTCGAGGTCGCCTCGACGGCCGGCGACAATCACCTCGGCGGCGAGGACTTCGATCGCGCCGTGCTCGACTTTTTGCTGGCTCGCTTCGAGGACGAAACCGGCATCGACGTCGGCGAAGACAATATGGCTTTACAACGCCTTAAAGAGGCCGCTGAAAATGCCAAATGCGAGCTGTCCACGAGCTCAGAGACCAATATCAACCTTCCCTTTCTCGCCGTCGACGACTCCGGCCCCCGCCACCTGTCGCTCGACCTGTCGCGCTCACAGCTAAACGACCTGGTATACGAACTCGTCGAACGCCTCGACGCCCCGTGCAACCAGGCCATTGAGGATGCGGGCATCGCCAAATCAGATATCGACGATATCCTTTTGGTGGGCGGAATGACCCGTATGCCGCTGGTCCAGGAGCGGGTCGAGGAGATCTTTGGCCGAAAGCCCCACAAAGGCGTCAATCCAGACGAGGTGGTCGCCAAGGGAGCGGCTATCCAGTCCGGGATCCTGGGCGGCGAGGTTCAGGAGGTCATCCTCCTCGACATCACCCCCTTCAGTCTCGGCATCCGCGTCACCGGCGATCGGTTTAGCCCCATTATTTCCAAGAACACACCGGTCCCCACCCTGGAGACAAAGGTCTTTACGACCACTGAGGACAATCAAGATCTGGTCACCGTCACCGTGCTGCAGGGCGAAGACGAGATCGCCAGCAATAATAAATTGCTCGGAATGTTCAACCTGACAAATATCTCTCCGGCACCGGCTGGAAAACCGCGCATCGAGGTCACTTTCGAGATCGACACCGACGGGATCGTCGATGTCTCGGCAAAAGATCTGACCACCGACGCCACCCAGTCCATCACCGTCGAGGGCCATTCTGGTCTATCCAATGAAGAATTGCAGCGCGCCATCAAGCGCAGCCAGGAATCAGAAATGGCGACCGCCTGACCTGGTTATTGCGCCACCGCCGCCGGCTGGCAGGCCCGCTCCGGGGCCCGCAATCGCATCCGCCAGTCCACTGCCGCCACCTCTCCGGGCTCCATCTCCAACCACACATTTTCTCCGTGCAATGGCTCGCTGGAGACGATGAAATGATTGACGAAGCCCGACTGCGTCGCCGCTTCACAGGCCTGCGAAAAACTGGGGCAACTTCCCCGCTCCGGACATTGTGTCTTGTAGGTGCTGTAATACAGCGGCTTGCCCCCGTGATGGGCCAACATCGTATGCCCATTGGTCAGCATAAACGTCAGATAAAACTCCTCTTCTTCCGCCTGCTTCGCATCATAACAATCGAGGCCGGTCACCTGGTGAACCTCATTGACTGTGGTCTCGATTGCCGAGGTCAGCTCGTCGATCTCCGTTCCCTTTCGGTGCACGTCGAAATAACGGGCCATATTCGAGATCAGCAAATAAAATAGCACCTCGCTGTCGGTGTCGCCCAGTATGAACCGCCGGTAAACCGGCGAGACCTTGTCCATCAAGGCCTCGCGATGATCTGAGAAATTGGGGATCTGACCGTTGTGGGCAAAGATCCAATTTCCGTACTGAAAAGGGTGGGAGTTGATGATCGACAGCTCGCCGACGGTGGCCCGGCGAAGGTGGGCCATCACCGTCTCCGACGACACGATCCCGGAGACCCGCCGAAATAGACTATCCGATACGGCAGTGGCCACGCTTTTTACGACGTGGGGAAATCCGTCGACGTAATAAGCCACTCCCCACCCATCGGGGTGTTCCTCGCTCTGGCGCATCAGCGCGTTGTCGGCGCTGACCAGACTGCGGTGCACCTGACTTGTGATCACCGAGCGAAATCCAAAGAGTCGACACATGGCTTGTTCCGTCCTCGCTTATCTCGGAGTAGTCATGAGGCGTTGTGACGAGGCGAAATCAGCGTCAAAAGCGCAAAATCGAGCCCCACAGTCGATGCAGCGCATCGTCGAGGAGTGAGATGAAGCGATTTTGGGGCTGATCAGCCGCAGTAGACGGGTCATGAATAATCCGAGTTATCTCCAACGCGGCATTTCCTATGGCCGCAGACTTCCACGTCAATAAATCCTACCACGACACTATGAATTTCTCACGACCACCACCACAACGTGTCGCGATGAGTTTCTCTTTGCGTCCTTTGAGTCTTCTTTGCGTCCTTTGCGGTTACTCGTCGAAATCAGCAATCGCCCGGGCTATATCGTCTTGTTCATCGCGATAATTCCACGCTCGCCGTGGCGGATCGTTAAATAAGATGGAAAACGCCACATGACGACCGGAGGCGGTGTGGACGTATCCGCTCAGGGCGGCCACATTTCGCAGCGTCCCGGTCTTTCCGCGCAGATTTCCCCGCGTCGGCTCATCGTCTAATCGGCTGCGCAGCGTGCCGTCGACGCCGGCGATCGCCAGTGAGGACGCAAATTCCGGGCCATAAGGATGAGCCGTCATTCGCCGCAATAACTGCACGATCTGGCGAGCGCTGAGTTCGTTTCCGTCGTAGAGTCCACTTCCGTTGTTGAGGTGATAGCTGCCGGAGGCCAATCCGTACTCCGCAAGGGTCAGGCTGACCTGATTTCGAGCCGCATCCCACGTCGACGGCTCGCCGTCGAGTCCACCGAGGGTGCGCAATAATTGCTCGGCAATAAAATTATTGCTCCATTTATTCATCGCCGACACGGCATTCATCACCGGTTGTGATTCATGACTGACCAGGCGCTTGCCATCTTCCGGAGCTTCGCCGCGCCGGATTTCACCGTCGAATTCGATTCCCATCAGCTTTATCGCCTCGGCAATCACCGATCCGGCAAACGCCGGCGGATGCTCGATGCGCTTTCGCTGCGAGAAGGTGTCGACACCGACGCCGATGGTGCCGGAGACGGTCACCACCGTGCGATCGCCATCGGGCCGAGCAGTGACGTGGATCTGGGGCAATGATCCCGGTGCCGTCCTCGCCCGATTGACGACCTGTACATACTCATTTGGCGGCTCCAGGCGAATTGTCGGCGTCGCCCCCACCGACTCCCCCGGGATGACGCGCACCGTTACGGCGTTGAAATTGACCGACACGGCGCCGATCGGCGATCGATAGGCGGCGCCGACCTCGCGCATATCAAAGCCCGGCGGCAGATAAGCTCCGTCGAAAGCTCCATCGTCGATCACCACGTCGCCACTGATCGTCTCCACCCCGCGAGCGCGCAATTGACCGGCCCACTCCAGGACATCGCGGAATAATAAAAACGCCTCTCCCTCTCCGCGGACGTAGAGATCGTCGATCTGGCCCTGATCCTCAGATTTGGTGGATAATTCTGTGCTGAAGGTATGACTGGGCCCCAGAGTGTCCAATACGGCGGCACCGGTGACCAATTTGACGTTGCTGGCCGGGTTCATCAGCCGGTCGGCGTCATGGCTGTAGAGCACCTCACCGCTTCCCAGATCTTGGACATGAATCCCAACCCTGGTGCGCTGCAACTCCCCGTCGGCCAATACCCTTTCGATGGCCTCGGCAAGGGCGGGATGATTCGTCTCCTCGCCGACTTCCGCTTCCAGCGCCCCAACCACCGCCCCCTCGTTGGCCGATTTCTCGCCGTTATCTTCTGCCCATACCGGCGAGGTGACGAGTAATCCGGCCCCTGCCACCATCAGCGAAAATATCCACCCCCACCGCATCGAAAAACTCCTCGAAGTTTTCATCAAAGATTACACCTTTTTTTACTGAAAAATCAACGTTTTACGGACCGGCCTTCCACGGCTTCAATATCGAGGATAACCGACAGCGCTGGTCGGTGCGAGAGATTCTACGCGATCAGTCCTCGCCCTCGCTTTCGCTCTGCCGGGCGGACTTTAATTTTCGCTGATCTCGCCACAATCGCACGGCGATCACCACGGTGATTGCCCCTCCCACGGCAAGCGAGATCAACGCCCAGGTCAGCGAAATGCCCGACGACCACTGACTTATTGCCACCATTATGCTCATCGGTCTCCCCCGACTATTTTCTGCGCCAATACCAGTCGACGTTCACTCGGGCCACCTCCGTTCCATCCTCTCGCCAGCCCACGACCTCCAATGTCCGCTCCACGCGATCGCCGCTGCGCGCCGCTTCGTCGAAGGCCTCGGCAACTTTCTCTCCGTCGCGACATTCGAATCTGACCCTCGATTGCGCTTTGTCCACAAAATCGGCGGACACCCCGCGGACGATAAACGCCGTTTTTTCAATGCGCGAGGCGTCGTGAAAAAAGACCAGTCCTCCCGTGGTCGCCTCGGCGGCCATCATGGAGGCCGCAAAATACATGGTTCCGAATATATTTCGATTCCGCCAATTAAATGGGATCTCTACAGCGCAGTGCTCAGCATCCAGATCGGTGACCCTCGGGCTGACCATGGCCAGAAGCGGCATCTGGGTCCATAATGCAGTCTGAAATAGCGGTTTCGTGCGCATCGCCCGGGATAATAGGCGCGCCTTCAGCGGCGCTGCAAAAGACCCATCGTCTGCGATTGCACTATTCTTTAGCTGCATCAATAACTCCTGGTCCCAAACCGAAGAAAAGCCTTTAATTCAACGGGCAGATAGCATCGACGCCCGCCGTCACTTCGAGTATATATTAGTGGACCTTCTACGTATCGTCGATCACCTGATCCGATCATAGCGCTCATGACCGACACGGAACGCAAACTCGGTCGCTACGAATTGCTCCGCCGAATTGCCTCGGGCGGCATGGGTGAGATCTATCTGGCCCGCACCCGTGGCGCCGGTGGATTCGAAAAAATGGTCATCATCAAGACCATTTTGTCTCATCTCGCCGAGGAAGAGGAATTCGTCACCAAATTCCTCGACGAAGGGCGCATCGTCGTGCAGTTGACCCACGGCAATATCGTCCCCGTCTTCGATATGGGCGAAGAAGACGGCGAATATTTTATCGCCATGGAGTACGTCCCGGGCCTCGATCTTCGGGCCGTCTTAAAGCGCAAAAAAGCGCGCGACGAGCACCTTCCCGTCGAGCACGCCTTATATGTGGCCTCCGAGATCTGCAAGGGCCTGGGCTACGCCCATCGAAAGACGGACGACCAGGGAAATCCACTGGGCATTGTCCACCGCGACGTCAGCCCCTCCAACGTGCTCATCTCCCGGGAGGGAGAGGTCAAAATCATCGACTTCGGCATCGCCCGCGCCGCCGGCAAGGTAGCCAAGACGCTGACCGGACGCATCCAGGGGAAATGCTGTTATATGAGCCCCGAGCAAGCTCGTGGAAAAGCGCTGGATGCCAGAAGCGATATCTTTTCCACCGGTGTCTTGCTCTACGAGATGCTCACCCTGACACGCCCCTTTCATGGCCGATCCGATCTGGAGAGCCTCGATCTGGTGAGGGAATGCGAATTCGATCCGCCAGGCGTACTCCGTCCGGAGATCCCGGAAGAAGTCGACCAGATCATCGCCCGCGCCATGGCCCGCAGCCCCGACGATCGCTACCCGGCGATCGACGATATGTTCGTCGATCTTCAAGATCAGATCTATCAATTGGGCACTCCCGTCACGAGCCAACAACTGGTGGCGGGCCTGGGCGATATCTTTAGCGACGAGTCCAGCGAAGCCCAGACCAAAAAGACCGCCGAGCGTCCGGCCAATCTCGACGAAGCCCTGGAGTTGGAATTAGCACGCCTCGGCGGCGATACCCCGGCCCCCTCCTCTGCGCCCGGCTCTCCGTTGGGTCTGGCGGCAACGGCCACCTCAGCCCCCGGCGGCACTCATACGCTATCGGCGCCGCCGGACTCCATTGATGGCGACGACCAGATCGATTCCAGCCCTGACCCGACGTCGCCGGAAAATACCGCGCCCTCCCGGGACTCCCACCCGACGCCGCGAATGAGGCCCCAGGACATCGCCGACGGCACCGATGACGACGGTGGCGACGCTCTCGATAACGACGCCAGCCTGGACTCCGGTGAGGTGGACACCTCGGCGTCCATCGCTCCCGCTGTTCGACGCCGTCACCTGGTGGCGACACTCATCGCCGTTATTACCATCACCGCCGGCATCGCCACCACTTATCTGCTCACCCGATCCACTGACGGGACCCTGGAGTTGGCCACTGACCCGCCGGGGGCCCAGATCTATCTCGATGGCGACGAACTCGCCGGCCAGCGCACCCCCCAGACCCTGGCGTTGGCGCCCGACAGCTACAATATCGAACTCGTCCTCGACGGATATCGGCCCTATGATTTTCGCGTCGATATCGACTCCGGCCAGCTCGTCAGCCTCGACGAAGACGACCTACAGCTTCACCCAAAAGATGAACCACAGCGCATATTTACCATTACCACCGAACCAGAGGACGCCACCCTGATCGCCGACGGCGAAGCCCGCGGCAGCTCTCCCCAGGAGATCTCACTGAAGCCCGACGAAGTGATCAATTTATCGGCACGGGCGAGCGGATGCTCCGCCATTTATTACGCCCTGACCTACGGCCACGAGCGCGAAGACGTCCACCTCGCCCTGGAATGTGAAGAGGAGCGCCCGGGCTCCGACGATGACGACGATGACGACCGACCCGATGATGATGATGAGCGCCCACTTCTCGCCGAACGACAACGCGAGGCCGTGCCGAGCGGAACCGCCTCGGCAGACAATCAGCGAACCCCGGTGCTCATTGATACGGACCCGGCCGGCGCCCAGATCCACGTCGACGATGAATCCATCGGCGAATCTCCGCTATATGCGGAATTACATCGCAGTCGAACGGCGACTATTGAGGCCCAATATAGCGGCTACCAGACCTACCGGGCCGATATAAGCCCCTCCGAACTCGACGACGATCGCCTGCGCATCGTGCTCGAAGAACGGCCCCGTGGCTGCCTCGACTTTCGCGCCGTCTACCCGGCCAATAACGAAATCGCTATCAACGACGAGTGGCTCGACGGCCGGCATATGACCCTGCAAAACCACTCCCTTCCCGCCGGCAATAACACCATCACCGTCCGCCATCCCGAAAGCGACCGCGAGGAGACTTTTCAGGTCGATATCGAAGCCGGCTCAGACTGCACAGTACTGACCGTCTGGGAGCCGGACTGATCTCACCACCGGCGCCGTGGTCTTGTCGAAAAGTAGTCCCCGATAAAATCGGATACTCCCGTTGAGCATCGGAGCGGAGGACAGGGGTATTATCCAGCGCTACCTTGTTCACCAATCCTTACAACGCTATGGTGAGCCCGTTGAGTTTTTTCATTTTTTGAGCAATGAGACCTTCATGAGCGACGTGACGCGCACAATATTTTTGGAGGGTGGCGACGAGCAGCTCGAATTGCAGCAATATCGCCTCCGCGTCATCGACGGTGAAGACGACGCCGATGCCGTGGCGACCTGCGAGTCCGCCGTCGCCAGTATCGGCAGCGCCCCCACTAATGAATTGGTCCTCGACGATCCGGCGGTCAGCCGCGTTCACGCCACCATCGACGTCGACGCCACGGGCTACCGGCTCACCGACCGGGACTCCAAAAATGGCATTTTCATCGGTGGCCTGCGGGTGCGCGAGGTTTATCTAGATGACCAGACCGAGTTTAAGCTCGGTAATACGACGGTGCGCTTCGAGCTGACCGACGAGGTCACAGAGGTCCACTTCTCGGGCCGCGATCGCTTCGGCGACCTGCTGGGCAAAAGCCGCGAGATGCGCGAGATATTCGCCATCATGGAGCGCGTCGCCCCCACGGACGCCACAGTGCTCATCGAGGGAGAATCGGGCACCGGAAAAGAGCTCGCCGCCGAGGCCATCCACAGCCACAGCGATCGCTCCGACGGCCCGCTGATCGTCCTGGACTGCTCGGCAATTCCCGCCGACCTCATCGAATCGGAGCTCTTCGGCCACGTCAAAGGGGCGTTTACCGGAGCCACCGGCTCTCGCACGGGGGCTTTCGAGGCCGCCCGCGGCGGCACTTTATTTCTCGACGAATTGGGCGAGTTGTCCTCCGAGCTGCAACCGAAGCTGTTGCGGGCTCTCGAAAAAGGCCAGGTCAAACCGGTGGGCAGCAACCAGACCATCGATACCGACGTGCGCATCATCGCCGCCACCAATCGCAACCTGCTCCACGAGGTGCGCGAGGGCAATTTTCGCGAAGATCTATATTACCGATTCGCCGTCATCCGCGTTCAGCTTCCGCCGCTGCGGGATCGCCCAGAGGATATCCCCGTATTGGTCGAGCATTTTTTGAGCGCCGCCAACGAGCGCACAGGTCGCGACGATATCGACGTCGCCTATAAAACGATGGAAAAACTAAAGCGCCACCGCTGGCCGGGCAACGTCCGGGAACTCAAAAACTTCATCGACCGCGCCGTCCTGCTGACTCAGGGCGATAATATCGAAACCCGCTTTTTAACCCCGTCGGAGCCGGCCTCTAAAAACGCCCCCGGAGCCATCGAGGATTCCGCACTGCCGCTGGTAGACACTGCACTCGATGAGAATATCCCCTTTAAAGACGCCAAAAACCGTCTGGTCGAGGAATTCGAAAAGGAGTATTGGAGCCGCCTTCTGGAGCGGACCAGTGGAAATGTCTCCAAGGCGGCCCGCATCGCCGGCGTCCACCGAAAGAGCGTGGAATATATCCTCAAGAAACTCGATCTGACCCGCGAGGATCTGGGTATCGACTGACCGTGCCCGTTTTCTCGCCGCCCTTTCGCCAACCGTGCCGATGTCATCGACCCTGATCTGTGTGCCCACCTACAATGAGGCGGGAAATATCGAGCGTCTCGTCGGCGCCGTTCACGCCAATGAGCCCGATGTCCATATTCTGGTCATCGACGACGACTCCCCGGACGGAACCGGAGAGCTCGCCGACCGCCTCGCCGCCGACGACGAGCGGATCTTCGTCCTCCACAGAAGCGAAAAACAGGGATTGGGAAGAGCCTATATCGACGGGTTTGCCTGGGCGCTGGAGCGCGGCTATGAGCGAATCGTGGAGATGGACGCCGATTTTAGCCACCGCCCCCGGGATTTGCCCGAATTATTGCGCCAACTCGACAATTACGACGTCGTCGTCGGCTCCCGCTACGTCGCCGGCGGCTCCACCCGCGATTGGGGACTGTTGCGGCGGATGGTCTCGCGAGGCGGCGGATTTTACGCTCGGCTCGTGCTGGGCTGCGATATCCGTGATCTAACGGCTGGCTTCGTCGGCTGGCGTCGCGAGGTATTGCAGACTCTAAAGCTCGACGACGTCGAGGCGTCGGGCTACGTCTTTCAGGTGGAGATGAAATACCGCGCCCATCAGGCCGGCTTTCGCATCATCGAGATCCCCATCGTCTTTCCCGACCGGGAGGTCGGCGACTCCAAGATGACCCCGGATATCGCCCTGGAAGCGCTTGTGCGCCTGTGGAAGATCCGCCTCAAGTAGTTCCCGTTCGTAAACGGGCCAACCCCCTACTACTCTTCTGTTCCCTTCGTCCCCGCCCTGGTCTGCGTCATCCGCAGCATTCGGTAAAACCCCTTTAATGCCGTGACCATACTGCCGCCCAAAAGCCCCTTAAATGTCTTTAGGACCGTCGGGTATTTCGCGGCGTAGGGAAACCAAAATGGCTCCACATCCAACAGGTCCGGGGCGGCCATAATCGCCTTCTGGTGCATAAAGGCATATAGCCCCTCATGGGCGTGGTAGCGGCCGAATCCACTCTGTTTGACCCCGCCGAAGGGAAGGGCCGGGTTGCCCACGGAGACCACCAGATCGTTGACCGAGCACTGGCCGGACTCCATTCGGCTGGCAAGTTCGATGCCCTTTTGTCGATCTCCGGTCCACACACTGCCGGTGAGGCCGAATTTATGATCATTGGTCTTTTGAATCGCCTCTTCGGCATCGGCGACCTTTATGACCGGCAATACGGGTCCGAAGGTCTCCTCGCGGTAGATCTCCATATCGGTGGTGACGTCCAATACAAGGGTGGGCTCGAAAAATTGACCCGGCCCCTCCATCGGCTCACCGCCGACGGCGATCGTCGCCCCCTCTTTGCGAGCATTTTCCACATGGCGAGCGACGATGCCCATCTGACCGCTAAAGGTCAGCGGACCCATATCGGAGCCCTCATCCGGGGCGCCTACACGCAGCTTTTTTACCTCGCGGCGGACCAGCTCCACGAATTCGTCGTAGATCGGCTCCACCACAAATAGGCGCTCCACCGAGATGCACATCTGACCGCAATTGATAAATCCGCCCCACACCGCAGCCCGGGCGGCTCGCTCGAGATTGGCATCTTCGCACACAATCATGGCGTCTTTACCGCCCAGCTCAAGCTCCACGGGAATCGGCTTTTTCGCCGCCGCCGCCATCACCTTTCGCCCCGTGGCCACAGAGCCCGTAAAAAAGATCATGTCGATATCGGCCTCCGTCAGCGCTGCTCCGGTGGAGCCGTCGCCCTGAATGACCTCGACGACCCCTGGCGGAAACCCGGCCTCCTCAAAGACATCGTCGATCAACTCTCCGGTCATCGGCGTGACCTCCGAGGGCTTGAGCACCACCGTATTGCCGCCGATTAATGCCGAGATCATGGGCACGACCGCGAGCTGAAACGGGAAATTCCAGGGAGAGATAATTCCCACCACCCCTTTGGGAAAATACTCCACGTAGCTGGCCTTTCCGGGAAATAAAAGCTGCGGCATCAACCGCCGCCGCTTCAGCGCCTTCGGGGCCTCTTTTTCGTAATATTCGATAAATAACGGGATGCTCATCAACTCCGTCATCAGCGAGTCGACAAGGGGTTTACCTGTATCTTCACTGATAATCTGGGCGTATCGCTCGCCGTCGCGGCGAATAATCTCGCGGAGCCGTTCCAGATACGAAAAGCGCTCATCGAGTGACAGATCGCGCCACTTCGGCGCCGCTTTTCGGGCGCGCGCCACCGCCGCATCGACCCCGTCGGGCGGCGTGATCGTGTAGGTCCCTAATTTTCGCCCGTCGACGGGGCTGTATTTATCGAAGGTCTCCCGTGAGTTCACCGCGTCTGCCTTGGCCTCTACGGTCATCGCTGTCTCCTCTGTCTGGTTGATGATCCAAATTATCGAGCACCACTGGTCACCACTGAAATAGCATCACCACGATCAACACGATCACGGCGACGACAGCTAGCAGCACCCATAGTGAAAACCGCGTTCGCGCCGGCGGATCTACCTCCTCGAGGCGCCGCATATTTCGCTCCAGCCGCTCTTGCGGATAGTCCAATTGCGGAATCGTGTAGCGCAACTTGTCGACGTCCTCATCGAATTCCACGCCGATATAACCGGCGGCGTCGAAATCGTTGAGCAAACTCTGAATCTGAGCCCGAGACATGCTCGCTCGACTCGTCAGATAGGTCAGATCGACGACCCTTTCGTCGGCCTCGGCAAGCAATTGCAGCAACTCGTGCTGGCGACGGACCTTTTGCAGCCATTCCTGATCGCGTTTCAACACACCGACCACGCGCAAAAATCCGGGGGCGCCCCTGAGAAATTCCGGATCGTCGAGATCGACGCCATCTTCCTGAGCAAAGCGCCCGGCGTCGTGAATCTCGTAGATGGTCAACGGGCCCTGTTCTACCCGCTCGACGCCCTCGATTTCTTCGAGGCCCTCGAATACCCGGGCCACGCTGTCGACATCCATCGGAAAATAGGTGGTCACCGCCAGCACACTGGTCTGCCCGCCGCCGCGCCTGGCGAGTTCACCGGCGATCTCGGAGACCAGGCGCAGCCCATCGGCTGTGGTTCTCAAGCGCTGACTTTCTGACATATTCGAATCCTGGCGCAATGCGATTTTCGCAGATGTCCTCGCGCATCATAGGCGACTGGTCACCGAGATGTCACCCATTGTCCCGGTTGTCCCCGCCCCCTCGGTCGCGATACCATGGGATCAGAATGAATCCCCCCACCTCTGGAGATGTCCCCTGCGTGATAACCGATCGAATATGAGCCTGCGAGTCCTGATCGCCGAAGACAGTGATCTTTTCGTCGAGATTCTGGTCGAGATCCTCGACGAGGAATCGGGCCTGGAGATCGTCGCCATCGCCGACAACGGCGCCGACGCCGTGGAATATTGCGAGGCTCACCGCCCCGATATCGTCTTGATGGATATCCACATGCCGCGCCTCGACGGCCTATCGGCCACCGAGGAAATCATGGCCCGCTGTCCCACGCCGATCCTGGTGATCACCTCCGATCCCCATCGCGGCGGTGTCGATCTGTCGTTTCGCGCTCTGTCGGCCGGAGCACTCGACCTGATGGCGAAACCGGCCACCCACCCCTTTCCCGAGGATCAAAAAGAGCGCTTGCTGCGAAAAATCCGACTTCTGTCACAGATTCCGGTAGTCCGCCATGTGCGCGCCCGAAGCCGCCAGCGTTTTGGAACCCCGGACGCTGCCTCTCGACACACCGACACCGCCTCTAAGAACGGCCCGGTGGCCATCGTCGGCATCGTCGGCTCCACCGGCGGCCCCCGGGCGCTGGCCAATATCTGCACCGAGTTACCGGAGGATTTTCCGGCGGCGATCCTCATCGTTCAGCATATCACTCACGGGTTTTCCAGACACCTTGCGGGATGGCTCGACAAGCACTCGGCGCTGCAGGTCTACGAGGGAGAAGACGGGCTTGCGCTTCGCCCGGGCCATGCCGTCATCGCGCCGACGCGCCACCATATGGTGGTCGACGATGAGCTCCGGCTCGTCATCGACGACAGCCCGCCCATCGGCGGTCATCGTCCCAGCGGCGACCGACTGCTGATGAGCCTCGCCCGCCACGCCTCACCTCGTGCCATCGGCCTGGTGTTGAGCGGCATGGGTAACGACGGCGCCGCAGGATTGACCGCGCTGGCCCAGTCTGGCTGTCCGACACTGGCGCAAAACGAGGCGACCTCCGTGGTCTATGGTATGCCCCGCGCCGCCCGCGCACGCGGCATCGTCGAGCTGAGCCTGCCCGATACCGAGATCGCCGACGCCCTTATCAGCCTGGTCGCCGAGCTGCCCTCTAAGGCCACGGGGAGGCGCTGATGACCGCTGCCGTCTCACACCGAGAGGTCATCGCCCGGGCCTGCGATCTGCTCGAGCAATGGACCGGTTTTTCGCTCCGCGATACGGCACCGCAGCGTATTGCCGAGACCTTTCGCCGTCGCGCTCGCCATCTGGGCTACAGCGATCCCATGGCCTATTTTGAGGCCCTTCGCGATCTGCCGCCCACCGCCGATGAACCTCAACAATTGGTCAATCTTATCACCAACGGATTGACCGCATTTTGGCGCGATGAACCGCAACTCTCGGCACTTCAATCGGTGCTTCGCCACCTGCACACGCCGATGACCCTGGAGCCCATCTACGTGTGGTGCGCCGGCGTCTCCACCGGCGAGGAAGCTTATACAGTGGCCATGATCGCCGATGAGCAACAGATCCCCGTCGACATCCTCGGCACCGATATCAACACCGACTTTTTGGATACCGCCCGGGAGGGCGTCTTCAGCTCCTGGAGTCTTCGCCGCCTCTCCGCCGCCCGGCGCGAGCAGTATCTGGCACCGGCCGACGACGACCACTGGAGACTCGACCATCCCGCCTTCGACGCCGTCCGATTTGCCCATCACAATATTCTGGCCTCGGCTCCGCCATCGGCTCACCCCGATGGTTCGTGGGATATTATTTTGTGCCGAAACGTCCTGATCTACTTCTCCGACGACGCCATGACCACAGCCCTCGGCAATCTCGCCGGGGCTCTCACGGAGACGGGGTATCTGATGTTTGGCTCCTCCGAACAGATCCATCCCGAACGGCTGGGTCCCGATGCCCCTCACCTTCGCTCAATTCGCCAGGGCGGTGGTTTTTTATATCGGCCCGGAGGCTCGCGCACCGGCCAGACCATCGAGCCCGGCCGCTGGGATGAAGATGGCTCTTCGGCCATCGCCCCCATTCCCCGGCCGCACAACCTGTCGGGGCTTGAGGAGACCACCAGCGACGCCAGTGAAAATAATACGGTGCTCCACCTGCTGGGCACCGCCGCCGATCACCTCGACGACGGTGAACTCGAACGCGCTCTGGCCTGCCTGGAGGCCGCCCTTGGCTACGATCCCTTCCAGGTCGAAGGCCACTGTCTGATGGGCTCTGTGCTGTCCACCCTGGGCGCCTCCCAGCAGGCCCTGGAGGCATTTCAGCGGGCCCTTTTTCTTCAGCCCCATCACTGGTTTGCCTCGCACCGAACGGCCACCATCCATCAGGCACGCGGCGATGTCGACGCCGCGCGCCGCGCCTTTCAGCGCACGCTCGACGACCTTAGCCGTAACGACGATCCTCTCGATGACACCATCGTACTCCGCGATATCATCGGCTCTCCCTCCCGCGTGCGACTTCAAGCAGAGCGGCAGGCCACAGCCTTTTTACGCCTTCATCGAGCTCGCGAATAAGAGCGCCAATTAAAATTTTGAAAAATTTTGCTCATTTCGGGAATGGAAATCCACCTGTCGAGGTTCTTTCCATGCCTTGTAGTTACGAGGCATGGGCGAGCCCAATCGTGATCCAACGCGCGACTTCAGGCTCGTCCGGAGCATGACTCCTCCTTTCGACCAGAACGCCCCGTCGCAACCGCGGGGCGTTCTGGTTTTCTTGGGCCTATATCCGCTCCTCCCCCGGTGGACAGTCGCTGCCCCCGGTACTACCCTCGGCGCCACTTTCGCCTGACTCTCCGTAGCTCGCAGATTCGATCTCGATCCGCTGCGATGCCCCTCCTGTGTGGAGCCGTAAAATGAATCGCCTTGCTCAACAATTGCTCGACCATCTCGACGATCTCTCATCTATCGAGATCGACTCCGACGCATTATCAGGCGCCATCGACGACGAGGAATCGGGCCCCCTTATCGCCGCATTGATCATGGAATTGCCCGAGTTGCGAAGACCGGCGCTATCGGCGCTGCGCAAATTTCCCACTCCGGACTCCCCGTCGGTAATTCGCCGAATCAGCGCTGCGGCGACGCTCGAGGATGAGGCGATCGACGACGAAATCGACGCCTGGCTCGCAGACCCGGAGCGCGCCACACCGGCCTGTGAGGCGCTGGTGCGCGCCGGATGCGACTGGAATCATCCCTCGCTTGTGAGATATCTGGCCGATCCCGACGCCGGTCAGACCGCCGCCTGGCTGCTGGCGCGAGCGGCGCCCGGCGAGCTCGAAGGCGGCCTCGATGCATTCGATGACAATCACCACCTATTGTCGACTTGCCGCACCATATCGTTGGCCGGCGATCCGCAGTGGTTCGAAATTCTTCTGGAATGGCGCGAGCAAATGGCCGCTGATCTCCCGGAGCGCGAGGTAAAGCGACTCGACGGCGCCCTGGCCACCGTCGCTCCTCGCCGATACGCCCGGCGCGCCCTGGCCGGTGAATTGGGAATTGATTGGCTCACAGACGATCGGGCGGTCGCCGATTTTATCTCCCGCCACGGTCCGACGGCCTGGATTTCACCGACGGCACTTTTTCGCCACGTCGGCGACCGACCGGCCTTTGAGTTGGCCGCAGCCCTGGCTGCGAACGCCGCCTTTACCGAACCCTTCGACGATGTCGACGATGAGCGACTCGACCCGGCTGATGCCGCCCGCTGGATCGCCGACGACCCACATCGCACGGCCTTCGCCCTGGCGATCGCCGACGACGATGATATTGCTGAATTATTTGTGGCCGCCACCCTGCACGAGACACTGGCGCGCCGCGGCGTGCAGCCGCCGCCGATCGCCGGACTTCCCCTCTCCGGCCCCCCTCCGAAACCGGAGGAGCTCGCCGCCCATCTCGAACCCTTTGCCGATAGCGCCATCGATGATGCGGGCCAGCGCGTAGCCCTTATTCGCACCCTTAGCGATCTGCGCTCAATGGCCCTTCGAGGCCACTTACAGCGCTCTGAGGTCCTCCCCGTATTACAGCGTTTTTCCGATCGCGGCGACGCCGCCGGCCGACTTTTTTCGCAATTTGAGCGCGACGAATCACTGGTCGGCTTTCACGACTGGGGCTGCCGAGGCATTGACGCTGTCATCGACCAACTCTACCGTGCTCCCCACCAGGCGCTACACGCCCTCGCCGACGCCTGGTTTGATGTCCCCACAGCTCGGGCCAATGTGGTGCGGACTGCCTTCTCGGCATTGGTTGCCGAGGATTGAAGCGACCGACCACTACGCTCTTTGCCGCGAGTTCCTATATTCGGACTGAGCTAATCACTTACTTGGCGACCACTTAAGTCGCCCATCGCAAGAGGTATCCGATGAGCGAAGACTACTCCCCGGAATTTTTGGAAGAAATGCGCCAGGAACTCGAATCACAGCGCGCCGACCTCATCAACCGAAGTCGTATCGCCCGCAGCGATTTACGTGAGCGCGAAGCCACTCCCGGCGACTCCATTGACGAGTCCACCGACGAGCAGGGCACCTCCACGGAGATGCACCTCAAAGATCGGGAGCGAAATCTACTGGCCCAGATCAACGACGCCGTTCGCCGCATCGACAACGGCACCTATGGCTACTGCGAGGAATGCGAAGAGCCAATCGGCAAGGGCCGGCTGCGCGCCCGCCCGATGACCACCTTGTGCATCGAAGACAAAGAAGAAAAAGAACAGGCACAGCGGCGTCACCACGCCAAACATCCCGGCATGTTCTCGCCGACCAATCCCACCAATAAGAAAATGTAATGCGGCTCAGGCGCTTTCCCAGCGCCCCTGATAAAAGACGTTATTCGACTCAAATCCCAGCTTTTCATATAGATGAACCGCTGGCTCATTGCCTCGGCCCACATTGAGCGCCAGCAGCGAGACCTGCTCGAATAGCTCCTCCACTAACCGTTGGGTGACCAATGTCGCCAGCCCCTGGCCGCGATACTCGGAGTGCGTCACCAGGTTGCCGATGACCGCCACGTCGTATTCTTCACTCAATACATGGACTCCGCCCATGCTCACTAGGCGATCGTCGTCGTCGCGGATACCAAAATAAAATCCGGTCTCCAGCTGATAGGGCTCGAAGAAATTATCCGGATAATGCTCGTATAGCTCCATGATCGCCGCTGTGTCCCGGTGACCGAGCCGACGTACCGTGTCGTCGTCGAACGATCCCTCGAAATCGTCGCGCTCCAACCCCATCCGCAACATCGCCTCCGCTCCATCCGTGGGGTATACCGCCTGCAGCGCCGGCATCTGTTCTTCCTGGACGTGAAAATGAAAGCGATCGGGGACCACCGAACGGCTATCCTCCAGGAATTTTTCCAATCCCTCACCGTTTCCGCTCATGATGACCACGGGCAGGCTCAGACCGACGTAGACAAGCATCACATTGCGCAGGCTCCCGTCGGGGTGACGCGATCCATACCATTTGCAAAATTGATCGTATGCCGGGTCCAGATCGCCGAGCAGATAGGCGTTGGCCAGCCGATCCTTCATCAAGAACTGGCGCAACTCCTGGCTATCGGTCAGTGTTTCGACGGACATGAAAACTCCTGGTGTACTACCGGGGGACCTTCTCGGGCTGGTAACGACCTGCGCCTCAGACGCGTTACACCATCGTCGGCGGTCCTTCAACGGCACCCCCGTCCTGTAGCCTCATCTGGTGGCACCAGCCTGTCTTAAAAAACCACCTTAAGTGTACTTGCGACGGGGACTTTTGGCAATCGTCGCCGCACCGAAACCGAATCGATTCACCCCCATCGCTTGCCAATTGCTCGATGCAATTGCATAACCCAAACGGAACACTCCTGCCCACTCATTCCCAGACCGCGACGATGACCACTCCCGACTGGCTCAATCGACTCAATCCACCGCAACGGCGGGCTGTCGTCCACCAGCACGGCCCGTTATTGGTGCTCGCCGGTGCCGGGAGCGGTAAAACCCGGGTGCTCACCCACCGAATCGCCCATCTGATCGACGTCGGGGACGTGGCCCCGGAGTCTATCGTGGCCGTCACCTTTACCAACCGCGCCGCAGGCGAGATGCGCCAGCGGGTCGACACACTTATTGGCGACGACGAAAAAAGCTCGCAGATCGTCATCTCCACCTTTCACAGCCTGGGCGCCCGGCTGCTTCGTCGCTACGCCCCGCAGGCCGGCCTTCCGTGGAGTTTTTGTATCTACGACGACACCGACCAGCGCCGACTTATCAAGACCCTCCTCGACGAAATGGGCCGTGACCGAAGCCGCGCCGCCATCGGCCAACACCGCCGCTATGTCGACGCCTGCAAAAATCGGGGCTGGGATCCCGACCAGGCCATGGAAAATGCCTTCGACGCCACTGCCGAGGAAAACGCCGCATTCTACGATCGCTATCAACAGGCCTTATATCGCGCCGGCGCCGTCGATTTCGGAGATCTGATATTAGAACCTCTGCTCTTATGCCGTCGCGCCCCCCGTTTTGCCCGCCGATTGAGCCGGCGTTGGCAATACGTGCTGGTCGACGAATTTCAGGATACCAACCCCGCCCAATACGAATTGCTCGAACATATCACTGCCGACCATAACAACCTGGCCGTCGTCGGCGACGATGATCAGGCCATCTATCGATGGCGCGGCGCCGACTCCACCCATATTCTGGGCTTCGAAGAGGAATTCGACGCCCCCTGCGTGGTCAAATTAGAACAAAATTACCGCTCCACCGGACTGATTCTGGACGCCGCCAACGACGTCATCGCCCACAACGATCATCGCCACCCCAAGACCCTGTGGACCGATCGCCCGCGCGGCGAGCCGATCTGCGTTTTTACCGGCAGCGACGACCGCGAAGAGGCCTCCTATGTGGCCGAATCGATCTTCAACGAGCTGCGAAAAGGTGCCGAGCCCGACGACTTTGCCATCTTTTATCGCACCAATGCCCAGGGACGACTCTTCGAAGAGCAGTTGCGCCAGTGGGGTGTCGACTATCGAATCGTCGGCGGATTGAGCTTTTATGACCGCGAGGAGATAAAAGACGTATTGGCCTACCTGCGCGCCGCCCTCAACCCCGGCGACGACGTGGCCACGGCGAGGATCATTAACAAACCGCGGCGGGGCGTCGGCAAGACAACCGTCGAAAAAATGCGGGCCTCCCTGAGTATCGACGGCATCGACCATCTACAGGACGCCGCATCGATCGCCGACGAGGCCTCCCCCGATCAGGACGATCTCTTTATGCCGCGCGGGCAAACCCCGGCCCAGCAAGAAGCCCTCGACGCCCTGCGCTCACTGCGAGGCGTCTCGCGGCGCGGCGTGGCCTCTTTTCGCCAGATCCTGGAGGAAATCCGCGACGACCTGCTCCACTTCGAAACCCTTACGCCCGTCGTCGAACGCCTCTTAGAGCGCACCGCCTATACCGATCACCTCCAAAAAGGAGATCCCGACGAGGCCGACGACCGGCTGCGAAATATCGGCGAGTTGATGAGCGCCATCGAGGAATTCGAGCGCGATCCGACGACACCCAGGCTTTTGGAGACCGCCCGGGAGGCGATTCCGGAGGACGCCGGCGATTCACTCGCAACGGCCGAGGCTTCACTGAGACTGCGCGCCTTTTTGGACCGATCGGCGCTGGTCCGACAGAGCGTCGACGACGCCACCGGCGGCGCCGTCACCTTGATGACCGTCCACGGCGCCAAGGGATTGGAGTTTGACACCGTCTTTTTGGTCGGCATGGAAGAAGAGACCTTTCCCCACCTTCGCGATCGCGACGATGCCGAGGAAGCTGCCGAAGAAAGACGCCTCGCATATGTGGCGATTACGCGGGCCAAAAACCGACTCTTCATCACCAATGCCCGCCGCCGGCGAGTCTACGGGAAATTTCGCAACACCGAACCCAGTCGCTATCTGCTCGATATCGATCCCGACCACCTTCATATCGATCCGCGCAGCTCGTCGACGAAAATCGATTACGGTCGCCCCCGGCACCGCAGATCGCACAGCGGCTCGTCGTCGTCCTTTCGGCGCCGAAATGCCTCCTCCTCCTGGAATTTTGACCAATCCACCGGCGATGACGACGATGAAAGCTTCAACCAGTCATTGCCCGACTGGGAACCCTCCGCCGACCAATCGCACCCCGATTTTGATAAGAATCCCGATCCCACAGTGGCCGAACAATCACTGGTCGGTGCCACCGTCAGCCACACCAAATTCGGTGTCGGCGAAGTACTGTCGATCTCCGGCTGTGGCGACGAGGCCAGGCTGTCGATCGACTTCCCCGCCGTCGGTCAGAAGACCGTCTATCGAAAATTTCTAAAAATACTCGGCTAGCTGCCTGCTAGCGCAGAGCGCCCACCACTGCTTTGGCAAATTCAGAGGTCGTCGCCGACCCGCCGAGATCACCGGTGACGTGCTCGCCCTCTTTTAGCACCGTATTCAGGGCCACTTCGAGTTGCTGGGCCTCGTCGTTGTAATCCAGATGCTCCAGCATCATCGCTGCCGCCCGCATTAACGCTGTGGGATTGGCGATGCCCTCACCGGCGATGTCCGGCGCCGTGCCGTGCACTGCTTCGAACATCGAGGCGTTGGCGCCAATATTGGCTCCCGGCGTCAGCCCCAGCCCGCCGATAAGTCCAGCGGCGATATCGGAGAGGATATCGCCGAATAGATTCGTGGTCACAATCACGTCGAAGCGCTCCGGACGCATCACCATCTGCATGCACATATTGTCGACGATCAGATCCTCAAATTCGATATCGTCGTACTCTCGGGCGATCGACTGGCCGACCTCCAAAAAGAGTCCATTGGTCTCTTTGAGGATATTCGCCTTATGCACCAGCGTCACTTTGTCGCGACCCACACGCCGCGCATAATCGAAGGCGTAGCGCACGATGCGCTCACTGGCCCAGCGGGTACACAAAATAATCGACTCCGCCGCCGCTCGATTCGGCGGGATTGTATGCTCAATACCGGAGTAGGCTCCCTCCGTATTCTCCCGAACCGTCACCATATCCACGTCGGAATATCGGGTCTCTACTCCCGGCAATACCTGGGCCGGTCGGACGTTGGCGTACATATCGAAATGCTTTCGAATCGCCACATTGATGCTGCGAAACCCGGTGCCTACCGGCGTCTCCAGCGGCCCTTTTAAAGCGACCTCATTTCGACCGATACTCAACAACGTCTCCTCCGGAAGGGGCGTTCCAAGGTCTTCAAAGGCCGCCGATCCGGCGCGGACCTCTTCCCATTCCAGATCGACACCGAGGGCGTCGAGAACGCTCAATGTGGCGTCCACGATCTCCGGTCCAATTCCATCGCCGCGAATAAGTGACACTTTCTGGCTCATCGATACTCCCTGTTCAACGTCGTGGTGCCAGAGAACTTCTGGGCGTCGTGATTTCGATACCGTACGGGGGGGCTGTTCTGCGGGCGGGGACCGTCTTAAAAACGACCTGATTCAACCTTTCGTAACGCCCCGAAAAGCGTGCGGCGCTCGCCACCATAGAAGAGCGACCGATCCCGGTCAATACCACTCCGAAATCCGCGAAATCGCACCAATTCATCGACGAGCTACGGCGCCTATCTCGACCGCCGCCTTGGTAATCCAACCCAGGGAATTAGATTAATACTGAGAATTCTGTGCGGGCTCCCCCGGACTCCGCACACGCAATATCTAAAACACCTCGCAAACGAGGGGGACCGTCGCGACACCGGACGACGAACGCCATGAGCTTCGTCGCCGGCATCACCGCGCCCCGCTCATTGCCGGGGAATGCTGAAGCGGGAAGAGATTTAAATGAGATTCGGATCCGCCGAGAACATCAGGCCAAATTTGGGCCGAACCGAGTGCAGGCGTAGCATCGCTACTTCAAACGAGGTTCGCTCCAAAGATGGCTTGATGAATCGCCGAGACGGTCGTTTCAGTTAAATCGTATCCCGTTAAGGAGGAGAAGTATGACCGACAGGTGGGCGCTGCGCTGGTTTGCCATGCTCTTATTATTCGCGCTCTCTTCTGTGGCGTTTTCGTCTTATGCCAGTGCTTCTCCCCCCTCAAATATCGACCGGTATATCGACCGAGATATCCACTGCTCGGCCGGTGAACCAAGCCCAGATTTACGGGTCATATCCAGAGCAACCATTTGCCAGGAGGTATCGCCGTGGCAGCCACATCTCTTTTTCGACTCCTCATTGTATTCATCATCCTCATCACACTGGCGCTGAGCTCCAGCTTTGCCTGGGGCTCACTATCTTTATTCGCCGACGACGCTCAACCCGCCGTCGAATCGCTCTCGCCGTCACCGGCGATTATCGACGACGGCGACGCCGGCTGAGCTCATTTTCGCCCGCAGATTGGCTTTGATTGCTATTGTCCACAACCGGTCGACGCGATAAACGGGTCGGTATCATTCTCGACCGATACCGGAGGACCCGTGGTCACCGAAACGATCGATGCTATCTCAACTCATCTCGAATCCGCCCAGACCGAGCATGCACTCACAGATCGCTCGGTCGCCGCGGCAATCCAGCTCTTTACGCGCACCGGCGATTTTCCCAAAGGGCTCAGCGACGAGTCGCTTCAGACGGCGGTGGTAGAGGCGGCCTGGCTGCTATTTGTGGCCGCCCCGGCCGTGGCTCCCCGCTACCTGATCGTCTCGTCGATGCACTTAAACCTGACCATTACCGGAGAGTATCCGCTGGCGAAGCTCTTCGAGGAGATCGGCGCCGACGTCGAAAAAGACGAAGAAGAGTTTTCAGACTCCCCGGGCTGGCTTGAAGAATACCGTCAGATAGGCAGGCAACCACTTCCGGAGCAAAATCGACTCGCCGAATTACAAAAGTGCTTTGAGAAAGTGCGCACCATTCTTCGCGAAAATCATGACGAGGTCGTCGAATTTTCTCGCCATATCCTCGATACAATCGCCGCCGAATTCGACCAGCAGGTCGAGCAGGGCGAGCTGTCCCCATTGGGGGCCGCACCAGACGTCGATATCGACGATTCTGCCGACGCCCTGGAAGCGGCCGGCACGATGCAAAAAGAAGGCGATCTGGTAGGTGCGATGAGTATCTATTCGGCGGTCCTCGAGGAGACCCCGGACAATCTCGAAGCACTGGTCCATCGCGGTATCTTGCGGGCCTCCTTCGAAGATCTCAGCGCCGCCTGCGAGGACTTCGACCGGGCCATCGAGCTCGACGAAGATCACCTGGTCGCTCGACTCAATCGCGCTTTGGCCCGCCACTCGATGGGCGAGGTGGAAGCGGCCCTCGAGGACTACGACCACGCGTTGAGTCGCGTCGACGGCGACGCCGAAATCTGGGTAAACCGCGGCATCGCCCGGTTTTCGGCCCGCGATCTCGATGGCGCTCTACACGATCTAAACCGGGCCATCGAGCTCGACGACACCATGGCCACAGCGTATCTACAGCGCGGTAATGTGCATCGTGTGCGCAACCAGGGAAGCGACGCATTGCGAGATTACGAAAAGGCCATCGAGCTTAATCCCGATTTTGCCGACGCCTACGCCGCCCGCGCCTATCTGCACCTGCAACTGGTCCGAGTCGACGACGCCATCGCCGATTTCAACCGGGCCATCGAATTGCAGCCCGCCGATCCCACCCTGTATTACAATCGCGCTCATGCTCACCTGCTCAATGAAGACGTAGAGGCCGCCCTCGCCGACTACGACCGCTCGCTGGAGCTCGACCCCGAGGACGTAGAAGCTCTCTCAAACCGCGGCGCAGCGCGCATGATGAACGGCGACCTCGACGGCGCCGTCGGTGACTGGGAGGAGGCAATCGCCATCAATCCCTACTACCCAACGCCCTATCTAAAGCGAGCCTCGATGTGGATCGCCACCGAGCAGCCCGAAGAGGCGGCCCGCGATCTGCAGATCGCCCTGGACAACGCCCCCGAAGACTGGCCCTACCGCGACGACGTCGAAGAGACCCTGAAGGGTCTGCTCGACGAGTTGGGTTTCGACCAGCCGGATTGATTAGTTCCCGTCCGGAAATTCCGAATTGGAGCAGAGGGGAGATGAAATCGATGAGATGGCCATATCGCAAAACCGAAGGAATATCCGTAGGTTATTTCGAGTGTTGAGCGAATGGCCAAAACGCGATTTCAGCCGCCACCTGCGACATTCATGGGGTTTCCGGACGGGAACTTACTAGATTCGACCTCGCATCTGTTCAAAGCGCTGAACATTGAGATCTGTGCCGGGCCGATCGAGTTCATCGATATGTCCCTGGATATTTTCGATGCGCTCCGTCGGCGGCGGGTGAGTCGACAAAAATACCGGCGGCGATGGCTGCTCGGCGAGCTTTTCGAAGAAGGTGATAAATCCATTCGGATCGTAGCCGGAATCGGATTGATAGCGCACACCCCATCGATCGGCGTCGCGTTCCTGCTCTCGACTATAACTCATCATAAATCCCTGCTGGGCCACGGCGCGAACCAACTGCCCGACCACGCCCGGTTCTTCGCCGAGTGCAGCCTGGGCGATGAGCTCGGTACCGTAGGCGGCGACCAGACGCTGTGCGATATGACGGCGCGTCACGTGGGCGATCTCATGGCCGATCACCGCCACCAACTCCGCCTCGTTGTCCATGGCCGCGATCAATCCAGTAAATATATAGATACCACCGCCGGGAATGGCGAAGGCATTGATCATCTCATCGTCATCGACGAGATGAAATTGGAAATCCAGCCCCTCGGGCTTATTGTCGACCTCCCTCAACACCGTATTGCCCAGTTGGCGCACATACGTCGTCAGCTCCCGGTCATCCGAAAACGTCAGCTCCCGCTCCAGCTCCGTCGCCAGCTCTTCTCCGAGCTTAACCTCTTCTTCGACGGGCACGAGAACATCGGCCGCCGTGGACGTAAACCACGCCGGACAGCCCACCACTCCTACCATCGACAAAATCATCAAAACGATCGCAGCCGCTCCCATTCGTGATCGTGCCATCCTGTTACTCCTTA
>SKQC01000262.1 GCA_007119175.1 Myxococcales bacterium
CGGGGCGACCAGAAAATACGACGGCCCCTATTTCGTCTTTCAATTATTGCACAGGCTCCCGGAGTGGATGCCCGTTCCAAATGTCGGCGGCGGCGACACGGAGGTCAACCTGGTCCCCGTCGACTTCGTCGCCTCGGCAATGGCGCTGCTGGGACACCGGGAGGCGTCGACCGGTGAGATCTATCACCTCGCCGATCCGCACCCGATGAATGCCCGTCAGATCGTCGATCGAGTATTGGAGAAGATGGGACGCCGAAAGACCATCGGAAGTCTCCCCGCCAGTTGGGTGGAGCGAGCTCTTAAAAACCGCACCGTCGAAGAATGGACGGCCGTCCCGCGCGAGGCACTGACATATTTCAGCCACGGTGCCCACTTCGACACAACAAACGCCACTGAGGCCCTCGATGATGTGGGCCTTAAATGCCCGCCCCTGGCAGGTTATCTGGATCGGATCGTCGACTATTTTCTACGCCACCCCGATGAGCCGGGGACGCCGGACAACACCTCAGCGCCCGACGCCATTCACTCCCCGGAAGGCCAGTCCGCCGGCGGTGGCGGCTCTTCGGCGAAATAATTTTGAGGCTCCTGAATACCGAGCACTTCTGAATAAGGAAAGAAATTCTCAAGCTGGGTTCGGGTGATTGCCGAGGTTTCGCGCTCACTGTGCACATTGGGCGTCGGCGGAGCCAGTACATCGAAGGCAAAACGCACCGGAAGGGTCCATCCATGGGGAAATTCGATCTCTCCTTCCTGGATTCCGTGAATCACACCGTATCGAACGCCGGCCCCCACGGCGGGAATCACCGAGTCGCTTTCAAATCCCTCGCTGGCCATCGGTGACAGCGCCCCGCTACCTCCGGCGCCGACCTGGATTTCCTCTCCGGTGGCGGGGCTGTCGTCGACTAAAAGCCGGGCATACGGGCTCGCTCCGACGACATCGCCCAGATCATCGGTGATCTCATCGCCGTGGTTTTGAAACGACACCACGTCGGCGGCGGGACGGGTACGCCAATGAGATTCTCCCCAGTGCCCACCGGCGGCCAATGCCTGATGGGCTCCTTCTTCGTGGAAGTGAATCTCCTCCCGTAGATCGCCTCGCTTCTGGCGAAGCTCATAGGCCAATAAAAACTCCTCGTCGAGTTCGGCAGCCGGTCCAGGATGCACGTGGGGCTGGTCGGGATCGCTGCGACTGATCGGGCCATCGAGATCCTGGTTTTGCTCCATGACCTCGTCCCACATCAGACGCTGTGCCTCGCCGGTTTCCTGGCTGAGCACATGCCCGGCAACGCCCATATAGTAGACGAAACTCATGACCATAATGAAGATGGGCATGGTAATGGCAAATTCGGTCAGTGACGTTCCCCTCTCGTCGTTGAGCAATCGCGTCAGCGCTCGACATCGTATTAGATTCATCGGGCCACCCCCTCGACGGTGGACTGGCCCATCGCCCGGGCCGCCCGTTCGAAGTAGACGAGATCGTTGAAAAACTCTCCCGTCTCATGTTCCAGGTCGTCGTGCATATGAGCACTCAACATCAGATAATCGATGGAGGCACGGTAGATCATCGGGAAATCGTCGCCCTGCTCTCGGAATTCGTTGGGTAATGAAACCGGTCGCATACGCGCGGTCCACGCTGGACGCCACAGATTGGGAGTATCCTCGGCCTGGTATGAAATCTCGGAGCGGGCCAATCCCCAGTAGCCGGTGGGCCGGTAGGTCTGGGCTGTGGCATCGCTCTGGTTGACCTCGAGATCTTCTCCGATTCGTTCGTATTTATCGACCATCCCGTCGAAATACTCCGCCTGGTGCCGGTAGGTCATCACCAGATTGGAAGTCTTGAACAACCATTCGGCCTCATTGGTCACGTCCGATTGCAACCGCCAGGGAGCGGCATAGCGGGCGAGGTCTTCGTAGACCGGCCGCACACCGTCGCGTATATCGGCCAGCTTTCGCTGCATCATCTCATTGGCGCCTCGATCAATCACGACCGTTTCGGCAGCACCAAAATCCGACCGTGCCTGATGGTGATCGGCGTTGATCTGATTTTCCCAGCCCCACACCTCGCGTTCCATTCCGCCCTGGACCATGCCCTCCCAGAAATCGCGATCATCGGCGTGTTCAAGGGGGAGCCTGTCGACGAGCGAGGAGCTGTGAAGAAAGCCGGCGGCGCCGCCGGCCTCGGTGGCGACCTGCGATCCCAGATCACCGACCTCAAAGGGAAAACTATCTCCCACCGACTCCGGCGGCGGAAAGCTGGTCGCCAGGGTGGCCCCGTTTCGCTGAGCGCGAATCACGGCCTCGCTCCATCCCCACCAGGGGGTCATCGACATCAGATACTTCTGGTAGGTATCGAGGGCCCGCAGATCGGCGACATAATAATTGGCGGCCTCATGATAGGCGGCGCGATCCCCGTCGCGCTCGTCGGTGAAAAGCTCCCAATTTCTCTCCCATACCGGGTCGGTACAGGTATCGAAGGTATCGTGCACATCGCATTTTTCTTCCCAGACCTTGGAGGGCCACAAATCCAATATCAGCCACTCGTCGAATGCCTCGAACATCGCGTCATAGGTGGCATAAACGCCGACCATGGAGCGCTTGGCGACATTGGTAAAGGCCATCATATTCATTGAGCGGGCCTGAACTGAGGCCTGGCTGTAGGCGGCGACATCGGCGCTGGCCTGAACCTCGCCTTTATCCTGGACCACAAAGATTCCATCCAGCAGCGCCCAGCTCATCAAAAGCAGCATCAGCAACGCCGCCAGACATAATAGCAAAACGGC
>SKQC01000369.1 GCA_007119175.1 Myxococcales bacterium
AATCAGCGTCAAAAGCCCGAAATCGAGCCCCGCAGGCGATGCAGCGCATCGTCAAGGAGCGAGATAAAGGGATTTTGGCGCTGATGAGCCACAGTAGGCGTGTCATGAATAATCCGGGCTAAATTACCCTGCGCGGAGTCGGTGATGAGCGATGGATCCCCTGAGGTTTCGGCCAATTTTTCCGACTATAAACCGGCGCTGGATACCGATGGCGCCCTCGCCGAAGCGAATCGGTGTTTGATGTGCTACGACGCGCCGTGCTTCCGCGCTTGCCCGACGGGAATCGACATTCCGGGGTTTATCAAAAAGATCGCCAGCGGCAATATGCGCGGCTCCGCCCGGTTGATCCTGGAGGCCAATATCCTGGGCGCCTCCTGTGCTCGGGTATGCCCCACCGAGGAGTTATGCGAGGGGGCCTGCGTGATGCACGACGTCGATGAAAAACCCATCGATATCGGCCGGCTTCAGCGCCACGCCACAGATCCGATGGTCTTCGAAGACGATAAGCGACCTTTATTTGAGGCGGGAGCGAAAAACGGAAAGCGCGTCGCCCTCGTCGGCGCCGGGCCGGCCAGCCTCGGCTGCGCCGCCGAATTGGTTCAACTCGGCTACGAGGCGGTGTGCTTTGAGAAGGCCGACGAGCCCGGCGGGCTGAACTCCTTTGGTATCGCCGACTACAAAATGACCTATGAAACGGCGATCAAAGAAATCGAGTGGGTCCAGCAATTGGGCGTCGAGATTCGCTGCGGTAAGGAGGTCGGAAGCGACGTCACCGTCGACGAACTATACGAGGACTTCGATGCTGTCTTCATCGGTGTCGGACTCGGCGGCGTCGGCCCTATCGGCATCGATGGCGAGGAGCTCGACGGAGTGCGCGACTCTCTGGAATTTATCGCTGAGTTAAAAACCCGCCCCAAAGAAGAGGTGGCACTCAGGGGGAAAACCGTGGCCGTCATCGGCGGGGGAAATACGGCCATCGACGCCGTTACCCAATCATCGCGACTGGGCGCTGACCGGGTCTATATGGTCTACCGGCGCGGCCCGGAGGCCATGGGCGCCTACGAGCACGAACAAGAGCTCGCCCGAAAAGACGGCGGCGTCTTCGTATACAACACCCAGCCCGTGGATGTCGTCGGCGACGACGGCAAGGTAACGGGCATCAGATGCGTGCGCACCGAAGAGCGAAACGGAAGTCTGGAGTATATCGACGGCTCCGAGCACGTCATCGACTGTGATTACGTCCTGCGCGCGACCGGGCAGTCAAAGCTGGTCGGGCTGCTGGAGAAATTCGACGGATTGGCAATCGAGGACTGGGGCACCGTCATTGCCGACGAGGACGGGCGCACATCGCTATCCAATGTGTGGGCCGGCGGCGATTGTGTCAGCGGCGGCCAGGAGGTCGTCAACGCCGTCGCCGAGGGAAAACGAGCTGCCCGCAGCATTCACGAAACACTTATTGACGGAGAGGGATAATGGCTGATTTGAGTTGCAATATTGCGGGAATCGAATCACCGAATCCCTTCTGGCTGGCCTCGGCGCCGCCGACGAATACAGGCGATCAGGTCATGCGCGCCTTTGACGCCGGCTGGGGTGGCGCCGTCTGGAAGACGCTGGGTCAGCCCATCGTCAACGTCTGGTCGCGCTACGGCGCCGTCGACATCAACGGCACCAAAATGATGGGGCTCAATAATATCGAGCTCATCACCGACCGACCGCTGGACGTCAATTTCCGCGAGATTCGGGAGGTCAAAGATAAATATCCGGACAACGCGCTGATTGTGAGCCTCATGGTGGAGTCCGACCCCGACGCCTGGCACGATATCGTAAAGCGCGCCGAGGATGCCGGGGCCGACGGATTGGAACTCAATTTCGGCTGTCCCCATGGCATGAGCGAGCGCGGAATGGGCTCTGCCGTCGGCCAGGTGCCCGATTATACCCGCCAGATTACGGAGTGGGTCCAGGAGGCGGCCACGGTCCCGGTGCTCGTCAAATTGACGCCCAATATCGCCGATATCCGCTACGCCGCCCGGGCCGCCAAAGAGGGCGGCGCCGACGGGGTCAGTCTGATCAATACCATCAACAGCGTCATCGGCCTCGATATCGACACCCTCGACCCGCAGCCGGCGGTCAACGGTAAGTCGTCGCACGGTGGCTATTGCGGCCCGGCGGTCAAGCCGATCGCCCTGAATATGGTCTCTCAGATCGCCGCCGATCCGCAGACCTCCGATGTCCCCATCAGCGGCATCGGCGGGGTCTCCAACTGGCGCGATGCCGTGGAATTTATCGCCCTCGGCTCCGACACCGTCCAGGTCTGCACGGCCGTGATGCACTACGGATTTCGCATCGTCGAGGACCTCAAAGACGGGTTGTCGAATTACCTCGACGACAAAGAGATGACCCTGCAGGAGCTCAAAGGCCAGAGCGTCTCCAAGATCGGAGATTGGAAAAACCTCGATCTCAACTATGCGGTCAACGCCCGGATCAACCAGGAAAAATGCATCGGCTGCGGGCTGTGCTACACGGCCTGCGAAGACGGCGCTCACCAGGCCATTCATGCCGAGCCCCGCGACGATGGCCGCACCTACGTGGAGGTCAAATCCGAGGCTTGTGTCGGCTGCAATCTATGCAGTCTGGTCTGCCCCGTCGACGGCTGCATCGATATGATTGAAATCCCCAACGACCACGACCCATGCAGTTGGGAGGATTATACGGAGCGCGACGGCGTGTTGGCTCCGCGACCCGAGCACCAATAACCCCACGACACCAGTTCCCCCACCAAGGAGTATCCAGATGTCGACAGTACGCTGCGGCCTTATCCAGGCCAGCAACCCCATCAACGACGAGTCCGTGCCGGTCGCCGAGATTCAGCAGGCGGCCCTTGAAAAGCACCTTCCCATGATCGACGAGGCCGGTGAAAAAGGCGTCCAGATTCTATGCCTTCAGGAGATCTTCAACGGGCCTTATTTTTGCCCCAGCCAGGATATTCGCTGGTACGACGCTGCCGAGCCGATTCCTGGGCCGACCACGGAGGTCATGCAGGAATACGCCCGCAAACACGAGATGGTCATCGTCGTACCGCTGTACGAAGAGGCGATGCGCGGTGTGTACTACAACTCGGCGGCCGTCATCGACGCCGACGGCTCGTATATGGGCAAATATCGAAAGCAGCATATCCCCCATACCTCGGGTTTTTGGGAGAAGTTTTTCTTCAAACCCGGAGACGGCGGCTATCCGATCTTTGAGACCCGCTACGGCAAAGTCGGCGTCTATATCTGCTATGACCGCCACTTCCCGGAAGGGGCCCGCGCACTGGGGCTAAACGGCGCCGAGATCGTCTTCAACCCGAGCGCCACCGTCGCCGGTTTGAGCGAATATCTGTGGGAGCTCGAGCAGCCGGCCCACGCCGTGGCCAACGGCTATTACGTCGGCGCCATCAATCGCGTCGGCACCGAGGAGCCCTGGAATATCGGGCGGTTTTACGGAAAGAGCTATTTCTGTAATCCCCGCGGCGAATTCGTCGCCCAGGCAAGCGAGGACGAAGACGAAATCGTCGTCGCCGATCTGGATTTCGACATGATCGACGAGATTCGTAAGACCTGGCAATTTTATCGCGACCGCCGCCCCGAAGCCTACGACGAGTTGGTGGACTACTGATCCGGGTGTGAAGCGGATGGGGCAACAGGAGGCCACCGAAGTTTCGACACAGACTTCGATGGTGATCTGGTGGTCCCCGGTGCCCCATCCGACCGCTCCCAGACGACGGTCGCGCCCACCTTCTCCACCGGGGAAGGGGATATCTGGCGTTGTTGATGAACGCCAGTGGTCGCTGGAACAACGCACAAACACTGCGCTTCGTATTTCGATTGAAGAGCCGAAAAGTTCGATCTTCACTCGATTTTTGCACAGCAACCACTGAGTTTTTTTGTATTTCTTTGCGTCCTTTGCGGTTCACCGCTGCGTCCATTGCGGTTCACCTTTGCGTCCTTTGCGGTTCACCTCTGCGTCCTTTGCGGTTCACCTTTGCGTCCTTTGTGGTTCATTTTTTCCAGCAAGGAGTCTCCATGTCTGATCTACTCATCAAAAATGGCGATATTATAACCGCCAGCGCGCGCTATACGGCCGATATTTTATGTCAAAACGGCACCATCGCCGCCATCGGCGAGGACCTGGATGCGCCGCCCGATGTGGAGACCTACGACGCCGAGGGAAAATATGTCTTTCCCGGCTTTATCGATCCCCACACCCACGTCTATCTGCCCTTTATGGGCACCTTTGCCAAAGACGACTACACGACGGCGACGAAGGCCGCGTTATGCGGTGGTACGACGACTCTGATCGACTTTTGCATCCCTGGCCGCGACGAGGAGCCCATGTCGGCCATCGAGACCTGGCAGGCCCAGGCGGAAGGAAAAGCGGCCTCCGATTATACCTGGCATATGGCGGTGACCCGCTTTGACGACCAGGTGGAGTCGCAGCTTCGCCAGATCGTGGCCGACGGCATCGCCAGCTTTAAAGTATTTCTGGCCTACAAAGGAGCACTGGGCGTCGACGACAGCGAGCTTTATCACACCATGAAGCTCGCCAAAGAACTGGGCGTTATTGTCACTGCCCACTGCGAAAATGCAGACATGGTTTCCGAGCTACAAAACCAGCTCATTGCCGAGGGCAAAACCGGCCCCAAATGGCACGAGCCGAGCCGCCCGGTGGAGGTGGAAGCGGAGGGGACCAGGCATTTGTGCACCATGAGCGAGCTCACCGGTGCCCACTGCTACGTGGTTCATCTCTCCTGTCAAAAAGCGCTTCAGGAGGCCGTGGAGGCCAAATTTCGCGGCGTCAACGTCTGGGTGGAGTCGCTGATTCAGCACTTGCTGCTCGATCATACCTACGCGGAGCGGCCCGACTTCGAGGGCGCAAATTTCGTGATGAGTCCCCCTCTTCGCGAGGCGCACAACCAGGACACCCTGTGGGAGGGATTTCGCCACGGATTCGTCTCCACGCTGGGAAGCGACCATGCCCCCTTCGATACGGAACAAAAGAAGATGGGTAAGGACGATTTTACGATGATCCCAAACGGCATTCCCTCGCTGGAAGACCGGGTTCGCATGTTTTATACCCACGGTGTGGAGACCGGGCGCGTCGACCTGCATCGCTTCGTCGACGCCGCCAGCACGCAGGCCGCCAAGATCTTCGGACTATTTCCGCAAAAGGGTACAATCCAGCTCGGAAGCGACGCCGACCTGGTGGTCTACGACCCGGAGCATCGCGACACCATCAGCGCCGATACGCACCATATGAATATCGACTACAATCCCTTTGAGGGCTTCGATGTCCACGGCCGCTGCGACCTCGTCACCGTCCGCGGCAACGTCCAGGTTCGCCAGGGTGAATTCGTAGGCGAGGTCGGACTCGGTAAGTTCCTCAAACGAGAGCCCACCCATTTTTGAACACACCACCAGAGTGCGGCAGCAACGGCATTAAATCGGGTTCAAGCCCGGTGGGCCGATGGCCCGGCATCGGGCGATCACCCTGTGTTTCGTGGCGCTCTTTTGTGGTGACCGGCACTTTTTTACAGCAAAGAAGGACAAATCCAGATGAATAGCGAAGAAATGATCGAATCCTGTAAGCGGCACACCATGTACACCTGGACGAAAGGTGAGGCCGTCGATCCCATGGCCATTGATCGCGCCGAGGGGGTCTATATTTATTCGCCGGAGGGCAAGAAATACCTGGATTTCAACAGTCAGTTGATGTGCGTCAATATCGGCCACGGACACCCAAAAGTGGTGGAGGCCATGAAAGAGCAGGTCGAGCAGTTGACCTATGTCTTTCCCGGCTCGGCGACGGCGGTACGAGCGCGCGTCGGCGAGTTATTGGCCAAGCTCTTGCCCGATGATTTAAATAAGCTCTTTTTTACCCTCGGCGGGGCGGAGGCCAATGAAAACGCCATTAAATTGGTGCGCCAATATACGGGCCGCCACAAGATTTTGAGTCGTTATCGAAGCTATCATGGCGCCACCAACGCCTGCATGCAGCTCACCGGCGATCCGCGGCGGATTCCCAACGAGCCGGGCACCCCGGGCTTTGTCCACGTCATGGATCCGCGGCCCTACAACTACTCCTTCGGCGAGACCGAAGAGGAGCGCACGGCCCGCAATCTGGAGTACCTCGAAGAAGTGATCATGTATGAGGGCCCGGAGTCCATCGCCGCCATGTTCGTCGAGACCGTCACCGGGACCAACGGCGTGCTGCCGCCGCCGAAGGGCTATCTCAAGGGACTCAAGGAGATCCTCGATCGCCACGGCATCTTATTGGTCTGCGACGAGGTGATGGCCGGGTTTGGTCGCACCGGCAAGATGTTCGCCTTCGAACACTACGGCATCGAACCGGATATTGTGACCATGGCCAAGGGACTGACCAGCGCCTACGCTCCGCTGGGCGCGGTGGCTATCTCCGACGAGATCGCCGATTATTTCGACGAAAACGTCTTCTGGGGCGGCCTGACGTACAACTCTCATTGCGTCGGATTGGCGGCTGCCGAGGCGGCGATCAACGTGCTTATTGACGAGGAATTGGCCGATAACGCCGCTCGGCTGGAGTCGGTAATGCGCGAGGAGATGGACGGTCTTATCGAACGCCACGATTCGGTCAAAGAGGGGCGCGCGCTGGGACTTTTCGGAATGGTCGACATTCAGAAAAACGCCGACGGCGATCCGCTGGCCCCCTATAACGGCGGTCATCCGGCGATCGACAAATTCGGCCAATTTCTGCGCGATAACGGGCTATTTACCTACACTCGTTGGAGCAGCTTTATGTGCAATCCGCCCCTGTGCATCACGGAGGAGCAGTTGCGCGAGGGCTTCTCGATTATCGACCGGGGATTGGAGATCACCGACGCGGTCTACGAGGGATAGCCCGCAAACGCCTGTGAACCGCAAAGGACGCAAAGAATACACAAAGACACCCAGGTCACCCTCTCGTAAAGACCGGGAACCTATGCGTCTCCTGGGGCGATCGCGGGATCTAGATGTTGGGGCCCGCGGCCAGCCTGGCCGCCTTTCGGGATCTGGATGTTGGGGCCCGCGGCCAGCCTGGCCGCCTTTCGGGCTGGGGCGTATTGGCGCATGACTTCGTCACCCAACGGAACGTTCACTAAATCCTTTGTGTATTCTTCGCGTCCTTTGCGGTTTAAAGTGTTTTTGTTGATGTAGCCCCATCGTTGAGCGTCCCCGCTGCCAACCCTAAATCCTTGCTATTTCCGGGGGAAACACGGTATAGCTTTGCATTACCGTACGTATGCGCGAACGATATGCCTTGCCCCGGGAATGACCATGGAAGTCAGCCGTTACGTATCTCGTCTAGCTGCCGCCAAGAGTAGTGCGCTCGCAGTGATAATTGCTGTGATATTCGTCGCCGCCTGTTCCCCGGAGAGCGCGCTGAGCGATACCAGTTGCGACGTCGACGAGGACTGCGGTGAGGGGGCTGAGTGCGTCGAGGGCTATTGTGTCGAGCTTCTGCTCGACGCGGCGCTGCAGGTCGACATCGACGGGCTTCCCGGCGATCTCGACGCCGATATCACGGTCGATGGACCGGATGACGTGCAGTTTTCACTCACCGAATCGACGACCCTCGATGAATTGCCCCCCGGCGACTACGAAATCAACGCCCGGTGGATCGGCAATCAGGTCCAATATGCGCCACAACCGGAGTCGACACAGGTCACCATTGCCTCCGAACAAACCGCGCAGGTTACCATCGACTATGAATTGATCACCGGTGGGTTGGACGTGGTCTTTGCCGGGCTCCCCGATGGTATCGACGGCGTTGCCGAGGTCGACGGGCCCGACGGTTCCACCATCAACGTCGTTGGTGATGAGACCCTCGAAGATCTGGTTCCCGGAACCTATCTGGTGGTATCGGAGACCATTGAGGACGGCGGAGGGATCTACGAGGCCGACGCCGTCACCGTCGACGTATCCAGCAATGATATCGGCGAAGCGCTGGTGTCCTACAACGGAATTCCCGGCTCGATTCAGGTGGAGACGGCCGGCCTGCCCGAGGAGGCCATGCCCAATATTCAGGTGCTCGACGTCGAGGGCAATGTCGTTCATCAGATCCCGGAAAATGGCCTCGTAGAGGGTGTTCAGCCCGGCTTTTATACGATCCTTCCCGATGCCTACGAGGCCAATGGTACCACTTATTTAGCCTCGGAAGCCGACGTCGACGTGGCGAGTAATGAGACCTCAGAGGTCAATCTGCAATATCTGGTCGATCCCGGGGCTTTGACGGTCAACGTCGAAGGCCTCCCCGAGGGTGTGGAGCACTCCATGCAACTCGTGGGGCCCGATGGCTCCATCGACGTGCCCCAGAGCGGGGAACTCGTCGCCGTGGAGCCCGGTGACTACATGTTGGAAATCGACGATTCCATCGACGGCGATGCCACCTACGAGGCCGACGACCAGTCAGTGACACTCGTCAGCGGAGAGGTCACCGAGATCGACGTCAACTTCGAGGTTGTTCCCGCGGAATTAATTATTCAGATCTCGGGACTGCCGGATGAATTGCAGGGAAGTGTCGACGTCGTCGGTGGAGAGCTCGACACCACGGTCAGCGACGAGGAGACCACGCTCGGCAATCTCGTCCCCGGCGAGTACGTCATCACACCCAACGATGTCCAGGATGTCGCTGGCGGTGTCATCTACGTCGATTCTCCGCAGAGTGTGGAACTTGGAAGTGGTGATAGTGAGACCGTGGAGGTGGAATACGAAGCCGTCGAGGGTGGCCTGCGAGTTAGTGTCGACGGACTGGAGGGCAATTCGGCGACCGTTCATATTCTCGACGATGAAGGCGAGCAGGCGATAGCTCCGATGACTATCGACGATGGTAGCAGCGACATCGTGACCGATCTCGAGCCCGGCACTTATTCCGTCGTACCACTCACTGTCGACGTGTCACCGAAGCGATACGAGGCGGCCACCATCTCCGATATCGAGATCACCTCCGGAGCATTGGTCGAGGAGACCGCCTCCTATGATTTCCTCGACGGTGAGTTGCGGGTCGAGGCCACGGGACTGGGCTCTTTGTCCTTCGACGCTGAGGTCACGGGGCCGCAGTACTCCTCGCCTCATAGCTTTACGGCCCAGGGCACAGAGCTTCTCGAAGGTCTGGAGCCCGGAAATTATACGGTGACCTTCGATCGCGTCGACGACGGAGAAAATTCCTATGACCCCAATCCGACACTGCAAACGGTCACTGTTTATAGCGAAGGTCTTGATACAACCGACGATGCCACGACGACATACGAGCTCGTCGGCGGTCAGATTCAGGTCATCGTCGGCGGTCTGGAGGGTAATACGGCGACGATCGAGATCCATGACGACAATGGAGAGGTGGCCGATGATTTCGAGGTCAGCGACGGATCCTCAGAGACGTCGGCAAATCTCGCGCCCGGCATCTATTCAGTGGTCCCTCAGGACGAGACCGAATCTCCGAAGCGCTTTGAGGCCTCCGAGATCACTGACATCGAGGTGGTATCTGAAGATGTCGCCGAGGAAACGGTCAACTACAGCTATATCGACGGGGAATTGTCGATTTCGGCCACTGGATTGGGCGGATTGCCGCTGCAGGCGGAGGTCACGGGGCCGGAGTACTCATCGCCGGAGTCGGTCACCGGCGATGATACCCTCGAGAACCTCGAGCCAGGCGATTATACCGTCACTTTTTTACGGGTTCACGACAGCCCCGATTATTACGATCCCGACCCGGAGCAGCGAGATATCACGGTCTATAGTGAGGGATTGCAAACCACCGAGGAGGCGACGACTGAATACGGCCTCGTCGGTGGTCATATCGAGGTCGCCGTCAGCGGTCTGGAGGGCAATGCCGCAGATGTCGAAATTCAGGATTCAAACGGCGTCGAGGTCCAGACTCTAGAGGATATCTCCGACGGGGGCTCCCTGACCTCCGATGAGCTTGCGCCCGGCACCTATTCATTGGTTCCCCAGAATATCACCGATTTTCCAAAGATCTACGAGGCCGACAATCCACCGGATATCGAGATCGAATCGGGGAGCGAGGAGTTGGAGACCATCGCCTATGACTTCATTCGAAATGACCTCACCATCGAGGCCAACGGCCTGTCAGGCCGCGAATTTACCGTGGAAGTCGAGGGCGCAGAATACGGAGCGTCGTCCCAGGAGTTTTCCGATATAGGTGAGATTGAAATCACCGATATTGAACCCGACGAATATACGGTGACATTTCAAGAGGTCACCGACGACGACAACGACTACACCGAGATTTATCGACCCGACCCGGAAGTCACCACGCCCACCGTCGCCAGCGACGATGCCGGAGAAACAGAGAGCGAATATACGCTGGCCACCGGTGATTTGACCGTCGAAGTCGATGTCCCCGACGAGGCCGATGCGGTCTTTGAGTTGGTGGAGATCGGCGGCGATCCGGTCGATACGTTCAGCGATACCGAGGAGTTTTCGCTGACTCCCGGTCACTACGAAATACTCGTCGATGAAGATGATACCGACGAATTCGGTAACTCCTTTGATTTCGAGGGGATCGAAGA